>QHBQ01000296.1 GCA_003243865.1 Candidatus Chloroheliales bacterium
GAAGACAGTTTGTTAGCAACCTGACCAGACATTCCTACTCCATTCATACGCTCATATGCTTACACCACATGAGGCTAGCCCAACACATATGTGCGTTGCAGAAACAATTATACCACATCTGGCGGCGAATTGCTCAATCCAAAGACGTATATCTACCTGCTCTGCGCCAGTATATCCCGCGCTCCGCGCCCCCACTTCACCCATCGTGTGCTGTATTGCTTACCTGTGGCAGGGCGAGGAAGTCGGCGTGGATGATCGGGTTGGCGGTGACGATCTCCTTGCTCTTAATCGTGCTGTCCTTGCCGTCAAAGTCGGTGGCCTTGCCATCCGCCTCCTTGACGATTAGCATCGCGGCGGCAATGTCCCAGGGCTTGAGGTGGAGGTGGAAGAAAAGGTCAATCCGGCCCGCCGCCACGTAACAGATTGCCAACACCGCCGAGCCTAGCATCCGCACGCGGCGGACGAATGGGCGCACCTCCTGAGCGATCTTCAGCGAGCGTGGGGAGATTATGTCGTCATAACCGATGTCGCAGGCGGCCAGCGAGTCGTCGAGGTCGGTGCGTGCAGAGACGGTAATCGGCTTGCCGTTCAGCTTGGCGCCCTCTCCCTTAACCGCAGTGAATATCTCCTCGTGGATGGGGTCATAGACCGCCGCGACTACCGTCTCGCCCTCGTGAGCCAACGCGACGGAGATGCACCAGAAGGGTAGTTGCGCGGCATAGTTGTGGGTGCCGTCAATTGGGTCAATGATCCAGACGTAATCACCGCCCGTCGCCTCGGTTAGGGCGGCAACCCCACCGCGCTCTTCGCTGAGGATGCGATGGCTGGGGTGGCGGCTCTGGATGATGTCAATGATGGCGGTCTCGCAGGCAATGTCCGCCTCGGTGACAATGTCCTTGTGTCCCTTGAAGCTAATCTGGCGCGGCTGGTGGAATCCCTGCCGCGCAATCTCGCCCGCCGCCCGCGCTGCCTCGGTTGCTGTGCCTAGAAACGTCGCCAAGTCGCTGCTCTGGTTCAGGTCAATTATAGTCATAGAACCCCTTGCCTGACTTCTTGCCCAGCATCCCGGCTAGCACCATGCGGCGCAGCAGCGGCGGCGGGGCAAAGCGCGACTCCTTGTACTCATCGAACAACACGTTGGCGACGTAGTAGAGAGTGTCGAGGCCGACGAAATCGGCGAGGGTGAGTGGCCCCATCGGGTGGCCCGCGCCCAGCTTCATGCCCTCGTCAATATCCTCGCGGCTGGCGAGGCCCTCCGCATAGCAGCGAATCGCGTCGAGCATATAGGGAATCAGCAGGCGGTTGACGATGAAGCCGGGGGTGTCTTGCGCCTGCACCACCGTCTTGCCCAGCCGTTCGCCAAACTGCTGTAGGGTGAACAGCGTCTCCTGACTGGTACTCAGCGCGCGCACCAGCTCGACCAGCTTCATCACCGGCACCGGGTTGAAGAAGTGCAGCCCCGCCACGCGGTCGGGCCGCTGGGTCGCCGCTGCCACCTCGGTGACGGGCAGCGATGAGGTGTTGGTTGCCAGGATGGTCTGCGGCTTGCAGATGCGGTCCAGCGCGGCGAACAGTTCGCGCTTGGCAGCCACCTGCTCGACGATCGCCTCGATCACCAGGTCGGCGTCGGCGAATGCCTCAATCTCTAGCGTCGGGTGCAGGCGGCCCCAGGTGGCGTTGTACTCGTCCTGGCTAATCTTGCCCTTTGCCAAATCCTTGTCCAGCACCGCCTTGATGCGCTTCATGCCAGCGTCAAGCAGTTCCTGATTGACCTCGCGGACGATAACCTCGTAGCCGCTCTGCGCTGCAATCTGAGCGATGCCGCTGCCCATCAGCCCACAGCCGACCACGCCGACAAGTTGTACCTCTGCCACTTGCACTTACCTCCTATAGGAGTAGTTTCCCCTCCCGCCGGGAGGGGCTGGGGGTGGGTGTGCGCCGCTGGGAGTAGTCTCCCCTCCCGCCGGGAGGGGTTGGGGGTGGGTGTGCGCTGCTGGGAGTAGTTTCCCCTCCCACCGGGAAGGGCTGGGGGTGGGTCCGTGTCTCGTCCCATACTCCCCCTCCCTGCCTCCTCCTTTGGGGGAGGGGTTTGTTGCCTCCCCCTTTGGGGAGGGGTTTATTAGCGGCGAATGATGATGCGGCGGAAAGCCTCGGCGTAGTCCATGCCCCCCTGCTCGCCTAGCTCCCTCGCCCGCTCACGCACCCGCTCACCCAGTGCGGCAGGATCCTCGAACTGGCTGGCGTGCTTCTGCAACGCGGCAATCTTGGTTTCAAGCGTCTCGCTGATGTCCACCAGAATATCCGGCGCCTCCGACTGGATGAGGAACACCTCGGCGACCTTGTGCGGTTGCAGCCCCTCGGCCAGTTGCTCAGGAAACTGCAAGTGGTCGCGGGCAGTGGGGTAGACCGCATCAACTGAGGCCAGCCCGGCGGCGCGGTGGTCGGGATGGTTGATGAAGCGATTGTTATAGAATAGGGCGGTGGGGTCCTGGGCAATAAGGATGTGCGGTCTGAATTGACGGATCGCTCGCGTGATCGCGCTACGCAATGCCATGTTCGGCACCAGCTCACCATCCTTGAAGCCGAGGAAGACTACTTCCTTGACCCCCAGCACGGCGGCGGCCTCGCGCTGTTCGCGTTCACGAATTTGGGCCAGCCGGTCGCTGGTCATCTCCGGGTCGTTGCTGCCCTTGTCGCCGCGGGTGACAATTGCGTAGTAAACCTCGCGGCCCGCCTTTGTCCAGGCCGCAACTGTGCCAGCCGCGCCGAACTCAGCATCGTCGGGGTGGGCGCAGACCACCAGCACGCGCAACGGCTCGTTCGCACCCAGGCCGAGATATTCCTCCAGCGGCTGCTCCTCTTCCTCGATCTCTTCGTCCTCGTACTGGAATTCTTCCTCATCACCTGCCGCCTCGTCAATGTCCTCACCCTGGGGCAGCACCCCCTCCACGTTGGGCTGATCCCACCGTTGCGGAGTCAGCGACTCGTCAATCACCTTGCGGCCAGTCGCCTCGTCTATATCCTCGCCCTGAGCCAGCGGCATTGGCACATTAGTCTGCTTCAGTGGCTGCGGGATGAGCGATTCATCTTTCACCTTGTCATTATTGTCCATGCCTGATTATTGCCTCCTATGTTCGATTGGTATCTTATGGTTTTTCATTGCATTATGCGGATATTATACCCCGCTTTGGCTGGTGCTGGCAAACTTACTTCGAGGCATGAGGCATGAGAGGCGCGAGTTGGCACTACGTGGGTGCAGGTGGTGGTTCGCCATGCTGAGGTGAGGATGAATGTAGGGGCGAATCGCATACGCCCATAGGCATCGAATTAGGATGAAAGCCGAGGGTGAGCCAGGGGGTCTGGGGGTCTGCTCCCAGCTGATGCAACCTCATCAATGCTAATTGTAAGCCCAGTGGTTGCCCGCTCAGGCAGGGCGCAATGATGCTTAATCGCAGCCTGGCTGCCAGCCAGCCGCTGGGCGGCTTACCCCCAGATTCCCTGTATGTTCCCCACCCTGTTCTTATTTTGATGCCTATAGGGCGAATCGCATACGCCCAGGTGCAACGCACCAATGCTCATCGTAATCAGGACCTTGACTGTATTTCCGCGTCTTCCGCGATTCCAATCACTGCTTCACCTGCACCAGCCTTGTCAGCGTCGG
>QHBQ01000462.1 GCA_003243865.1 Candidatus Chloroheliales bacterium
CAAGCTGGAGCGGCTGTGGAGCAGGGCGCTGCCAGTGCTGGTGATACAGTAGCGGGATTAAGGATTATAGATAAAAAAGCATACGTTGCCTGCTGCGCCGTTAGTTCTTTAATCTTTAATCCTTAATCTTTAATCTTCAAAAGGCTCGTCGGCTTCGGCGAAGCCTTCCAGCACTTTGTCGGGGTCTTCACCGTGTTCAATGCGGGTGAGGGCCTCGTCCATTTCGGGGTCCATCTGCTCGCCGCTCTCGGTCTGCACGCGACGGGCGAAGCGGGCGATGCTGCGCGGGTCGTTCTCATCCACCCCAGCCATCATCTGTTCCATCCCGCCCATAGCGCCCAGGTCATCCATATCATCATCGTCACCACCGCTGAGGTCATCATCATCGGCGGCGAAGTCGTTGCTGGCTGCCGCGCTGCCGTGCTTGAGGACACGCACGCGCGAGGGGCGGCGGCGAAGATTGCTGCCACCGCAGCGTGGGCAGATGACGGATGTGGCGTTCTCCGCCGCACTGAAGCTGCGAAAGAAGACGCTGACCTTGCGCTTGCAGTCGGCGCAGTGATATTCATAGATGGGCATCGCTAGTTGGTAACTCCTTTTTCGCCGCGCATAAGTCCTGCAGAGTTGGGTCAGCCCTCTCAACAGCAGCTAGGGTGAAGATAGAGACGCATTCGCTTCATCCTTAATCCTTAATCTTTAATCTTTAATCTCACTTCTGACGATAGAGGTCGAGATAAGCGGCGTAATTGGCGTAGACGATTCTAACATAATCGGCGGTTTCCGCAAAGCTGATATTTTCCACGAACAGGTCTGCATCGGTGGCCGCTGCGCCCTTGCTCCAGGGCGGCAGGTTGCCGGGGCCAGCATTGTAGGCAGCCAGGGCGCGCAGCATACTGCCATTTTCATCGGCAAGGCGGGCGGCAATAAAGATCGCGCCATAGCGGGCGGCGACACTGGGGCGGTAGAGGTCGTAGGTGGTGAACGAGCTTTCGCCGATGTTGGCGGCGATGCCAGCGGCGGTGCTGGGCAACACCTGGGTCAGCCCGCGCGCGTCGGCGCTGCTGCGGGCCAGCGGGTTGAAATAGCTCTCCTGCTTGATCATGGCATAGAGCAGCAGCGGTGAGGTATGCGCCTGATTCGCGCCCGCGATAACCGCCTCGGCGAATGGCGTGGGGTAGATGCTGCGGCGCAGCAGGGCGGGCAGCTTCGGGGTCGGGTCGGGTACCATCGCCGCCAGCTTGGTGGCTACCAGCAGCGACAAATATGGCTCGTCAATGTAGCGATAGTAGAGCGCCATCTGCGCGAGGGTGGCGGCATCGCCCGCGGCGGCCAGGCGGGGTAGGGCGAAGTCAAGCTCCTGCTTGGCGTAGATGCGTTCGCCGACGCGGGCGATGCCCAGGGCGCGAACTACATCGGGGTTGGTGAGCGTGGTTGGGTCGGTGATAACCAGGGCGACGGTCGGCGGCGTATGCGACCAGCCCGCCAGCCATTGGGCGTACTCCGGCTGATGCACCTCTTCGGCAGCAGCGTCAACCAGCATCGTGCTGTAATCCACGCTGGTAAGCCGCGCGGGGCTGACCGCTGGCCCGGCGTTATCCTCGCCCGCCAGCTTGGCAGCGGCGCGGTAGGCATAGTAGCCGCCCGGCTGGGCGGCGATCGCTGACTTGTAGAGGGTAGCGGGATCGTTAGCGGTGGTGGCGGCGTCGCGGCCCAGCCAGAAGAAGGCCTGAGCGCGAACCGCGGCAGGCATACTCGGCGCGGTGAGCGGCTGCCAGGCGTTGCTGGCCGCGCCATAATCACCCAGCTTGTAGCGGCACAGCCCGAGGTGGAAGGCGGCGTTGCGCCCATCGTCGAGGTCAAGGTGCTTGGCGGCGGCAGCGTAGTCGCTCGCCGCCACACTGCACGCGCCGCGCCGCTCGGCAAGCTGGCCGACGCGGTAATGGGCGCTGACCGCTTCAGGGCTGGCGGGACTGTCTTGCAGTAGCACGTTATAGTTGATTAGGGCGCGGTCATCGTTGCCCAGGTTCTGGTAGCTAAGGCCCGCATAGAGGAGCGCGGCGGCGTGGTGTGCGCCGTCCTGCTTGTTCAGGTAGGCGGCAAAGTAGCTAATCGCCTCCTGGTAGCTGTTCACGTCGTAGGCAAGGCGGCCAGCGGTGTAGCGGTCGAGCAAGCCCTGATCGAACAGGCCGGAGTTAATCTGCAACATCTGCTGCAACGCGCCATAAGCGCGGTAATTGTCGGGATAGGTGCGGATGACGCCGAGGAAGCGATTAAATGCGCCATTGCGATCGCCATTGCGCAGCGTAGCGAGGGCGGCGCGATATTCGAGGTCGGCACGGTAATCCTTGTCGGTGGTGATGCTGAGGAGCGACTCGTAGGCGGCCAGTTGGTTGCCGTAATCGTGCTGCGTGGCAGAGATGCTGGCAACGCCTTCCAGCGCCTCGGTGCGTTCGCGGTCGCTGCTCTGCGTGCGGTTGACCACATCGCTGAAGGTGTGGCGGGCAGCGTCGTATGCGCCAGAGCTGGTCTGCGCCGCGCCGATGCGCAGCATGGTGAAGCTGTAGAGCAGGCCGCTGTGGGGCAGAAACGCTTGCCAGCGCTTGACCGCGTTGCCGTAATCGGCGAGATAATTGTAGGCGTCGGCGATGATGTAGTCGGCACGCTGGCTGCGCTCGTCGCTGGGCCACTGTTGCTGGAACTGGGTATATGCATCAATCGCCCGCGCGTAGCTGCCGCCCAGGAAGTTGCACTGCGCCACTCGCCAATAAGCCTCACGGCGAGCGGCCAGCGATGCGCCAGGGTCGGCGATGATGGCGCGATACTCGTTGACCGCCTGCTCCCAGTGGCCGTTCAGTTGCAAACTATGGTAGGCGACGCTGAGGCGCTGGTCATAGGGGTCGCTGGCGAGTAGGTCAGGGTCACGGTCGGGGCGGCTGACCGCCGCATTGTAATAGCTGACAAAAGCAGCGGCGGTCGGCTCCAGGGTTGGCTGCTGGGTGAGCATTGGCGGCGCAGTCGGCAACGCTGCGCCCGCGCCGCCCGCTCCCAACAAGGGGGTGGGCTGCCCCGCCGATGAGCGGCGATCCGACTGGCTAAGGATGAACGCGCCAATGCCGGTGGCGAGCAGCAGCAGGGCCGCGCTAGCCAAAAGCATGATGGTGCGACGCGATCGCTGCTGGGGAGGTTGCGGAACAAAGGGTAGAGGGGTAGGGGCAGCCGCGGGCGGTTGGGGCGGATGATTATCGCTCATGGTAGGGCCAGTATAGCCGCCTGGCCCGAGGGGTGTCAAGGGTAGGCGGTTGAAATTAGGGAAAAGACTGATACACACTCCTCTATGTCTCCCCTGAGCAAAAACCGCCTTGATTTGGCGGACGGGTATTTGTTTCCAACCCCAAGCAGTGCTATAATCAGCACATAGCCGGAACCTGTAGGTTTCGCACGATGCAGCGCCAACGGTTAAAGTTGGTCGGGGGACACTGATTAACCAAAAGGTAAGGAGGTACTCCAATGCCAGGCTGGTATATTCACATGGAGGCGGCAAAGAAGGCAGCAGACCGACTGCGGGTCGGTGATGTGCCGCCGGGTTTTCCGGGGGGAGCAGTGCGGGCGCAGCAACTGGGGGAGATGGCCCACAAGTGGCGTAACTACCTGGCGGCGGGAGCGCTGGG
>QHBQ01000335.1 GCA_003243865.1 Candidatus Chloroheliales bacterium
CTGGCGCTTAGTCTGGCGCGGGCGGGACATGCGGTCACTCTGCTCTGCCGCAGCGAGGAGGAGTGCAATACCCTGCGGACGGAGCGGGAGAACAAGCGCAAGCTGCCCGGCATCAAGCTGCCACCCGCGCTTCAGTTCAGCGCCGACCCGGCGGTGGCGCTTGACGGAGTGAACATCGTCTTTTTTGTGGTACCGTCGCAGAGTATGCGATCCAATGCGAACGCGCTCGCTTCTTACATCGCGGCGGGCGGCGTGGCGGTTAGCGCGGCGAAGGGGTTGGAACTAGGCAGCCACCTGCGGATGAGCGAAATACTGGCCCAGGAGTTGGGTGAGAAGGTCGAGGTTGCTGCGCTGTCCGGCCCGAATCTGGCCCAGGAAATCGCCGAGGGCCATGCTGCCACCACCGTCGTTGCCGCCAGCGATATAGCAGTGGCCGAGCGGGTACAGGATGTGCTGATCTCGCCGCACCTGCGCGTCTACACCAACACCGATTTGATCGGCGTGGAACTGTGCGGCGCGCTGAAGAATGTTATCGCGCTAGGGGCGGGCTTCGCTGATGGCCTCGAAGCGGGCGACAACGCCAAGAGCGCCCTGATCACGCGGGGCCTGGCCGAGATGGCGCGGCTGGGCATTGCGGCGGGGGCCAACGTGTTCACCTTTGCGGGTCTGGCCGGGCTGGGCGACGTGATCGCCACCTGCGCCAGCCGCTACAGCCGCAACCGCTTCGTCGGGCAGGAACTGGCCAAGGGGCGGCCGCTTGACGAAATCCGCGCTTCGCTCGGCCATGTCGCCGAGGGGGTGACTACTACCCAGGTCGCGGTAGAACTTGCCCACGCCTACAATATTGAAATGCCGATCACTGAGCAACTCTACGCCGTGCTGTTCGAGGGCAAGTCGCCGCTGGCGGCGATTAGCGACCTGATGAGCCGTGACCGCAAGGACGAGATGAGCAACCTGCAAGGATAAGCGATGAAGATAATCATCGACCCCGGCCACTGGAACCTAATCGCGGGTAGCCCTGACTACGGCGCGATCGGCATTGTGGTTGACAATGTGCGCGTAATGGAGCGCGACCGCACCGCCGTCATCTCCCGGCTGGTGGCGGATATGCTGCCCCAGTTTGGGGTGGAGGTTGAACTCTACCCCAACCCTGACAACAGCTTCCTGCCTGAGCTTGACAGCGTCGGCCTCCACGCCCGCGCCGAACAGGCGGCTCTGCTCTGTGCCGTCCACTGCGATGCCAACCCGAGTAGCGAGGGGCGCAGCGGCGCGTCCGCCTACTACGACCAGACCAAACCCAGCAGCATGGAGGTTGGCGCAATGCTCTCTGCCGCGATCGCTGCGTCAATGGGCATCTCCGACCTCGGTTCGCTGCCACAATACATGACCGGCGTGTGTGGCGGCAACCCCCATTGCACCCTCTCGATTCATCGTCAGTCGCGGGCGGGCGGCGGGCTGGCGGGCGTCCTCAGTATCCTGGTCGAGTGCGGCTACGTTGACAACGCCACCGACGCAACCATCCTCCAGCGCCATCCGGAACTGGCGGCGCAGGGTATCGTCAACGGCATCAAGCAGTATTTTCACCTCAGCGGCATCATCGTTCCCGACCCTGATTACGCCGTCTATGCGCCACCTACCATCAACCTGAACATCTTCCGCCAGGTTTTGCAGAACGCGGGCAGCCCCGCCTTCGATGAGGTGGACGATTGCTACCAGGTTTGCACCGATAATGGAGTGAACCCGGCGGTGGCGCTGGCCTTCTTTGCGTTGGAGAGCAACTATGGCACCGCCCCTGGCGCGGCTGATCGGATGAACTGGGGCAACCTCACCGACCCCGCCACTAGTCAACTGCTCAGTTACGACGCCTGGGCGCTGGGCCTGCGCGACTGGTGCAACCACTTCCGCCTGCCCCCATACTCTACCAGGAACTTGCGCACCATCAGTCAGATTGTGCCAGTCTATAAGCCGGACAGTGCGGGTGGCACCATCGAGGGTTACAACCACTACATCATGCGCTTGCACGACCTGATTAAAAGCTGGCAGGAGTAGCTAAATCAGACCGGTTTAACTGGTACCAACCCAGGAAAGGAAGGAGCGGCATGACCGATAACTACGGCCCGGCGCACTGGCGACCCAGCCCCAACTTCAGCGCTCAGGCGCGCACCATTGATATGATCATTATCCATGACACCGAGGGTGGCTACGAGCAGTCAATCAATTACCTATGCGAGTCAAGCACTGCCGCTAGCGCCCACTACATCTTCCGCAGCGCGGATGGGGATGTCTCTCAGATGGTGCATGAAGCCGATGTTGCCTGGCACTCTGGTGATTGGGATTACAATGTGCGTAGCATTGGCATTGAACACGAAGGCTACCGGGATGCGCCCGCGCAGTGGTATACCGATACGATGCTAACCGCCTCGGCGAAGCTGGTGGCCGACATCTGCCGCCGCTACAGCATCGTGGTTGACCGCCAGCACATTATCGGCCATATGGATGTGCGCAACCCTGATGGCACGCTCGGCGGCGTGGATCACCACACCGACCCCGGTCCCGGCTGGCCCTGGGACCGCTACTTGCAGATGGTGCGTGACAGCCTGGCTGGCAGCGTCGTGGTTCCCGACCCTGACTACGCCATCTACGCGCCCCCCACCATCAACCTGAATATTTTCCGCTGGGTGTTGCAGAACGCGGGCAGCCCCGCCTTCGACGAAGTGAACGATTGTTACACCACCTGCACCGACAATGGGGTGAACCCAGCGGTGGCGCTCGCCTTCTTTGCGTTGGAGAGCAACTACGGCACCGCCCCCGGCGCGGCTGATCGGATGAACTGGGGCAATCTGACGGATTCGGCTAGCGGCCAGCTAGCTAAGTATGATGCCTGGGCGCTGGGCCTGCGCGACTGGGGCAACCACTTCCGCCAGGGCGTCTACGCCAATCGCGGCCTCAAGACCATCAGCCAGATTGTGCCGGTCTATCAGCCGAGTAGCGCGGGCGGCACCATCCTCGGCTACAACACCTACATTCGTGGTCTGCATGACCTGATCAAGGGCTGGGCCGATCAACTAGCCGCCGCGGGCAATGTCCCCGCCCCGCGCGGCAGCCTCGCGTTCAGCGCCGAACCCACCGCCAGCAAGACCGGCACCGCCGACTCTGGCCCCGCTCCCGATTATCCAGCCGCGCTGTGGCGGCCCAGCCCCTACTTCACCCCCGGTGAGCGCACTGTTGACACGGTCATCATCCACAATGTGGAGGGCGAATACCAGTCCGCGCTCGACTGGCTGTGCGGCACGCACGCGCCCAGAGCGCAGGCGAGTATGCACTACCTGCTGCGCAGCAGCGATGGCGATATTACCCAGATGGTGCATGAGGCGGACATCGCCTGGCACGCTGGCAACTGGGAGTATAATCAGCGCAGCGTCGGGGTGGGGCATGAGGGCTACGCTGCCCAGCCGGATAAATGGTACACCGATGCGATGCTGCAGTCCTCGGCCAGGCTGGTCGCCGACATTTGCCGCCGCCACGACATCCCGATTGACCGGCAGCATATCATCGGCCACAATGAGGTTACCGACCCGTCGGGGCAGGCTGGTAGCGGCCACTACGCCGACCCCGGCCCAGGCTGGCCCTGGGATAGGTACATTGCGCTGGTCAAAACTGCCGCAGCCGCCCCCGCTGCAAGCGATGCGGCCAGCAACCCCGTGCTCGACCGCCGCAGCGGCGCAGCCGCGCTGTCGCTCGACATTGCCGCCACCGACTATCTCGCCGCGCACTGGGTAGCCAACCCCAACTTCGGCTCAAGGCTTGGCAACATGGTCAACATGGTGTTGATCCACGACACCGAGGGGCCATACCAGGCCAGCATAGATTACCTGCTCCAAAGCGGTGCCTCCGTCCACTACATCCTCCGCTCGTCCGACGGGGACATCACCCAAATGGTGCGCGAGGTGAACGCCGCCTGGCACGCTGGCAACCTCAGCTACAATCGGCGCAGCATCGGTATCGAACACGAGGGCTACGCCAACGCCGCCGCCAACTGGTATACCGACACGATGCTAACCGCCTCGGCCAAGCTGGTGGCCGACATCTGCCGCCGCTACAACATCCCAATTGACCGCGATCACATAATCGGCCATTACCAGGTACCCGACCCCTACCACGCTGGCCTGTTTGGCGGCGAGAGCCACCACACCGACCCCGGTGCGGGCTGGCCCTGGAACAAGTACATCCAGATGGTGCAG
>QHBQ01000085.1 GCA_003243865.1 Candidatus Chloroheliales bacterium
GACGACAGTATCTAAAGGCAAAGCTCGAAGAGAAAGGCGGAAAACAAATGCGAATTACCAGGCGGTACCTCCTGCTAGCAGCAGTCGCGGCAATCACGATCTTGCTGGTGGGGATGAATCAGGCGGCGGCCTCAAACAATGCGGCCAGCGCAGGCCAGACTGGCAGCAAGGATACACACCAGGCTACCCCCTTCAACAGCCCGATCGGGCATCATGCGGTGCTGACTAACCCTAGCAGCGCTGGTCGGCCCAGCAACCTGAGCAACGGCCCCGAGAACCGGCCCAACGTGCCACCAGTGTTCGGCCCCGACATCCAGATTGACCCAGCGGCTGATAACCCCACCCAGCCGCACAACGAGACCTTCATGGCGGCCAACCCCGCCAACCCGCTGAATTTCATCTCCGGCGCCAACGATTATGGCAGCGGCACTTACAGCGGCCACTATTACACTGCCGATGGCGGGGCAACCTGGTCGGGCGGCAACTTCGCTGGCCCCTACCCGGGCGGCAGTAGCATTCAGCCCGGCGGCGACCCCATCGGCGACTTCGACGCGGCGGGCAACGCTTATTTCGGTGACCTCGGCTTCAACAGCGGCAACAACTGCATCGGCGGCGTATATGCCCACCGCTCTAGCGATGGTGGCGCTACTTACGGCTCCGCCGTGCAGGTGGCGGCCAGCAACTCTTCGCACTTCCTCGATAAGGAGTGGATGGCTGCCGACAAGCGCACCAGCGGGCCGCACGCTGGCCGCCTCTACATGACCTGGACCAACTTCCAGATCGGCACGGGCTGCAACTTCAACACCTACGTCAACTCGCCCATTTACCTTGCCTACTCCGACAACCAGGGCGCAACCTGGAGTACGCCCGCCCAGATCGTCGAGGCGGCTCGCGATCAGGATCAGGGTTCCAGCATCGCCATCGCCAGCGATGGCACCGTCTACGTTGCCTTCAACAACTGCCAGGGCAACCCCTGCACCGACGAGAGCCGCATCGTCAAGTCCACCGACGGTGGCGTGACCTGGAGTACCAGTGTGCTGCTCCACATCAACAACCTGGTTGGCTACATTGACACCGATGGCCGCCAGAAGTACAAGGGCGACGCCACTCATCCCTTCCGCACCAACCAGTTTCCGGTCATCGCCGTCTCGCCATTCAGTACGAGCACGGTGTACGCGGTGTGGAACGACCACCTCAGCGATGGCACCTACAGCTTCCTGGGCAACACCGTCTACGCAGGTGACATTGCCTTCAGCCGCAGCACCAATGGCGGCACAACCTGGTCTACCCCCATGCGCGTCAACGATGACTCCCAAGGTGGCACAGTACACGACCAGTTCTTCCCCGGCATGACCGTTGGCAGCGACGGCACCATCCACGTGGGGTGGTTCGACCGCCGCGACGACGCCAACAACATCCTATACCGCGAGTATTACGCGCAGTCCACTAATGGCGGCACTAGCTTCAGCGCCAACCAGGCGGTGGCCGACGTGGGCAGCAACCCGGCAGGCGTGCTGTTCAGCGGCAACGAGGGCTTCATCGGCGACTACAGCGGCATTGGGGTCAATCAGAACAACAGCATTGTGCTGCCGGTCTGGGCCGATGAGCGCACTGCCAGCCGCCAGCACGTCTACACCGATCGCGGCGTACTAATCGTTAACACTCCCACCCCCAGCCCCACGCCCGCGCCAACATCCACGCCGCAGCCGACCGTCTGCCCTAATCCTTTCGTGGACATCAACAACAACATCTTCTTCCACGCGATTAACTATCTCTACTGCAACGGCGTGGTTAATGGCACCGACCCGACCCACTACTCCCCAAGTGGCACGGCCACGCGCGGGCAGTTCGCCAAGGTGGTAGTACTCGGCTTCGGCACGCCATTCTACACGCCTAGCAGCGGGCAAACCTTCACCGATGTGCCACCTAGCTACTTCGCCTATGTCTACATCGAGACCGGCTACCATGCAGGCATCCTCAGCGGCTTCGACCCTGGCGGTTGCGCCTCGCACGGCGCGACCTACCCCTGCTACCTGCCCAACATCCCGATTACTCGCGCCCAGCTTACCAAACTGGTGGTCAACGCCGCCCAATATCCACCCTTTACCCCCACTGGCGGCGGGCAGACCTTCAGCGATGTGCCGAACACCAACATCTTCTACGTCAGCATCGAGACGGCGCACAACAAAGGGGTAATCAACGGCTACCCCGACAACACCTTCCGGCCCAACAACAACATCCGTCGCGACGAGATGGCCCAAATCGTCTACAAAGGCATCACCACGCCGTGAGGGGACTAAGGATTAAGAATTAAGAACGCGTGGCGCATCTTCGGGTGCGCCTTCTTCTTGTTGTAGAGATGCGCACGCAGCTTTCTTTGGCAGAAACGCAGTTGCGTGTTATAATGTAGCATCACGAAGCTGAGTTAGAAACTAGCAAAGGAGCGCAGTAGCGATGAGGATTAGAGCAATCTCGCGGCTAGGGGTAATCATTGCCCTGTTGTTGATGGCGAATATCACCCTTGCCCAGGCGCTCCCGCCGCCGCCCGGCCCAGGCGCGCCACCCGCCTGGGCCGACCCCGCCTTCGCGGCGCTGTGGACGCGCAACGATAAGCCAATTGCCGATGGCCTGGTACAGCGGAGTTGGACCTGGGGGCCGGGGCCGGGCCGCACCATGAGAGAAGATCTCAGCCCCAACCTCAACCAGGTGCTGGTGCAGTATACCGACAAGGCCCGCATGGAGTTGCCCAACCCAGGGGGCGACAAGAACAGCCAGTGGTACGTCACCACCGGCCTGCTGGTCAAGGAGATGGTTACCGCCCAGGTCTACAGCCGCCAGATGAACCCGGTTGCCCTGACACCCGCCCAGATCAACGTGGCGGGCGACAGCAACGATACCAGCGCGCCTACCTACGCCAGCTTCACCAACAACCTTGCCCCCACTACTGATCGCACCGGCCAGGAGGTGGACAAGGCGATTGACCGTGATGGCAAGGTTACGCCGCATCCGAACATCGCCATGAATCCGGTCGCGACGCCCAAGTTCGCCCACTACGAGCCAGCCACCGGTCACAACATTGCCGACCACTTCTGGGGCTTCCTCAACCAGACGGGCAAGGTTTACGACAACGGCAAGCTGGCGGACGCGCCGCTGTTCAACTGGCTCTACGTGATGGGCTACCCCATCAGCGAGCCATACTGGACGCAGGTCAAGGTTGGTGGCAACGTCCACAACGTAATCGTGCAACTGTTCGAGCGGCGCACCCTCACCTACGACCTGGGCGAGGGCGACCCCAAGTGGCAGGTGCAGATGGGCAACGTCGGCCAGCACTACTATGACTGGCGTTACGGCCTTCGCCACCCCCAGCCGATGCCGCCTTCCATCTCACCCACTGTTGGGCCAGATATCGCCCCCACTAACGATACCTTAATCCGCATCAGCGCCGATCAGTTTACCTACAAGGGCAGCGTAGTCAAGCTGAAGGGTAGCAACTACTTCAACAGTCAGAACCCCTGGGCCGAGATGTGGCGGCGCTGGGATGGGGCGCAGGTGGACGCCGACTTGAGCAAGGTGTCGGCGCTGGGCGGCAACACCATTCGCATTAGCCTGCCCAGCACCAAGCAAACCAACGCACCGCTCACCCGCGCGCCTCAGGATCAGTGGTAAGTCATTGACCCAGCTATTTGTCATCGGCACCCTCGCGCTGCTCACCCTGCTGGCGACGCTGACCTACCAGAGCGCGCTGCTGTTGCGCCGCTTCGTGCCGAAAGAGAACATCCTACTCAACGCGGCGGAGAACGGTTTTAAGCTGTTCTTCGCCGTGCTGTGTGGTCTGCTCGCTTGGGTCAGCGGGCTGCCGCCGCGCGCCTTCGGCCTCGCCTATGACCTGCCCAGCCTGAGCCGTGATTTGCTGCTCGGCCTCGCCCTGGGGATTGTCGCCCAGATTGTCGTCAATATCGGCTCCGAGGTGGCAGTCAGGGCCTGGGGCAAGAACATCTACAGCGACCTGGTGATGAAGAACATCACCCCGCGCGATGATGCTACTGTCGCTACCTGGCTGGCAATCGGCGCGGCGATGGCAGTGGCGGTGCTGGTCGAGGAGTTGCTGTTTCGCGGGCTGCTGCTGGGCGG
>QHBQ01000369.1 GCA_003243865.1 Candidatus Chloroheliales bacterium
TGCAGCGTAGAGGTGGCAGCGTAAATCACCAGTGCCGCGACGCCGAGCAGCACGGCAATGAGGTAGATGAACATCACCGCCTCGCGGCGGCTCATCCCCAGGCGCACCAGGCGATGGCTAAAGTGATCCTGGCCGGGGGTGGCGGGTGAGATGCGACGGCGCAGCCGCGAGATGGTAACCAGGGTGGTATCGAAGATTGGCACCGCCAGCACGATGATGGGGATGAGCCAGGTCACATGGTCATCCACATGGGCATTGGGGAAGCGTACCTTGATGCCAACCGTCGCCAGCATGAAGCCGAGGAACAGGCTGCCGGTATCGCCCATGAAGATGCTGGCGGTATGGCCGAAGTTGTAACGCAGAAAACCAATGCACGCGCCGAACAAGGCGATTGACAGTGGCGCGACCAGCGCCTGATCGTTCAGCGCGGCGAGGGCGAAGAAGCAGAGGCTGGCAACCGCGCTCACCCCGCCCGCCAGCCCATTCATGTTGTCCATCAGGTTGATGGCATTGCAGATGCCCACCACCCAGAAAATAGTCAGGGCATAATCGAGGATGTCGTTGTGCAGGAACTCGACGCGCACGCCGGTGGCGATCAAGGCCAGTGCGCCCAGCACCTGGCCGACCAGCTTGACCCGCGGGCGCAGGCCGTACTTGTCGTCCCACATCCCGAACAGGGCCACCACCGTTGCGCCAATTAGGATGCCAACTGCCTGCCAGGGGCTATAATTCTCCGCGCTGCGCCCGAGGTTGCCGCCAATCGCCACCGCGGCGATGAACCCGGCATAAATCGCCAGGCCGCCGAGCAATGGGATGGGGCTGAGATGAATCTTGCGGGCGTTGGGCGTATCCACCACCCCCAGGCGGTGGGCAACCCACTTCGCGCCGGGGGTGGCAAGCATCGCCCCACCGAGCGCGACGCTGAAGATAAGCAGATACTGTAGCGCGTAACTCAAGGCTCAACCTCGTCTGCAAACATGAGTCATCCCTAATTTTGTGGAGCGCGGGGCGCGATACGATCCTAAGCCCCCAGCGGGGAGAATCTTGCCTCTGCAACGAACTAAGCCCCCAGCGGGGGTTGGGGGAGAAATCTCGAAGCGCCGGTTATGCTCATCTGGGCGCTCTATGCTGTGTAGCTGGGCGGCATTTCTCCCCCAACCCCCCTCTGGGGCTTAGATTAACAGCGCTTCAGCTCGCCACCTCACCCGCCGCAAAAATGGGGGATGAGTCATGTTTGCAGGTGCGCCGCCTCTACTCCCCCACCCAGCCTCCCCCTTTGGGGGAGGGGTTAGCCCGCTGGGGAGGGGCTAGGGCGCGGCGGGCGGCTGCGACGGCTGGGGCGAGGCGGGTGCTTTTAGGCTCGGGTTCGCCTGCTGCACCTGCTGGATGGTCGCGTTGACGCTGGCTAGCTCCTGGTCATGTTCCTGCTGGGTGCTGAAGAAGCTCGTCCAGTTCGCGCCGCTGAGGATGGTGCGGCACTGAACCAGTTCCTGTAGCTGCTTGTCCGGCTGCTTGTTCAGTCCGTACAGCACCGACAGATTGCGATGGGCAAAGTAGTCGGACGAGTCGAGCTGCTCCACCTTCTGTAGCTCGGCGATAGCCAGCGGCAACTGATTACTCTTCCAGTAGAGGAAGCCAAGGAAGTTGTGCCCATCCTTGCTGCTGGTATAGAGGCCCGTCGCCGGGTTGGCCTTCTTCTGCTCATCGGTGGGGTTCGGGGTCGTGACCAGCTTGAGCGCGTCAATCACCTGGGTGTAGACCTTGCCCGCAACCAGGAACTCGGAGCGTTGGGTGATTTCGTTGTCGGCGAGGCTGGCGAGCGAAGGGGTATCATTACCGACTGGCACCAGGGTGATCATCTTGACGTAGGCATCAGCAGCCTTCGGCGCATCGCTCAGGCTACGCTCGATCTCGCCCTTGATGAAGTAACTAGCGGCAAACTTGTCGTCCACCACATTGATGGTGTGGTCAATGGTCTTCTCCGCCGCTTCCAATAGCGGCATCGCCTGGGGGCCGACGTTGTCGCCGCGCACCGGCATCTTCAGCGCGGTCGCGTCGGTCGAGGTGGTGATTGCGGTGCTGGTTATGCCGTTGGTAGCGCTAACCGTGCCAGTGCTGGTTACGCCATTGGTGGCGCTGACCGTGCCGCTGCCGGTGATGGCCTGGGTGCTGGTCGGGGCGCTGCTCGCCCCTGCCTTGCCCTGGGCGGGTGCATTTAGCTGGTTTACGTAGAGAGCGAGGCTGCGCTGCGCCATAGCCAGTTCGTTCCAGATTTGCGCGTTCTGCGGGCTGAGTTGCACCGCCTGTTGATAGTAATTGACCCCCTGCTGCAGCTTGTCCAGCCCCTGCTGCTGAGTGGCAGCGCTGCCACTGAGAACGCCGCCCCAGTAGACATACAGGCGACCCAGGTTGGCGTAGTGGTCAGTGTTCATCGGGTTCATCGCGCGGGCCTTGAGCAGCGTCTGCTCCGACCTGGCGATCAGCTGGTCGCGCACCGAGGTGACCTGATCAGCGGTCAACTGCTGGAAGCTGCCCGGGCTCTTCGACCATTCCATGTAGGAGCGGCCCATGAACAGGTAGTAGTAATCCTGGTCGGGTTGCAGGTTGATCGCTTCCTGATAGAGTTGCACGCTCTGCGGCCAGGCCCGCTGTGCATCGGCGCTCTGCCCCTGCTTGTACAGCATATCGGCGTAGACCAGGTTGACGTTCACCAGCCAGATGAACAGGATGGCGGCAATTGCCAGTGCCCCGTACACCCAGAGGAAGGCAGTGTTGTTCACCCAGCGGGTGAGCGGGCGCACCCGTGCCTGGTCCACGCGGCCACTGGCGACCCGCTGGCGGCTGCTGGCTCGTTGGATCTGCGACTGCGGCTTGACCGTAGCGGGCGCGGCAGTGACGGGCGTGCCGCTAACAACCGCATTGGCCTTGCTGGCGCTGCTGCCGTTGGTAGGGGTGGTGGCATTGCCATCGGTGGCCGGTGCGGTGGCGCTAGCGTTCGCAGGGCGGGGTGGAGCCACGATGGTGGGACGGGTGGGCGGCTGGTTGGCCTTATTGCGGTTGCCGCTGCCCTTGCGCGGGTTGCCCGACTGCGTGCCGCTGCCGCCACGGTTCGAGGTGGTGGCGAAGGCAACCGTAATCGGGCCAGCGCCGCTGCCTGCACCCGCCAGGGCCAGCGTGGGTCTGCTCTGGAGCGCTTCTGATACCCGCCCGAATACGCCAATCTTCCCCTTTGGCTGCTCGGCAAGGTTGGCCGTAGCATCTTTTACCTGTTCGCCAAGCTCCTCAAGATTGACCTGCAGCTTCTTCTCGACGAAAAAGGCTAGAGCAACGAACGTACCCATTGCAGCGTAGAAGTAAGTATAGGTCGCTGCTATCTGAATGCCAACGGCGATCTCTACCAGGTGAGCAACGACCATACCTCCTAGAGCAAGCACCAATATCTGGCTGGATGTGCTGCTCTCTATCCCAGCCGCTGTGGGAACAGACGAAGGCAGGTCTGTAACCTGGGCTTTAGGGCGAACTATCAGGAAGTAGACGATCAATGGTATGGAGACAACTATCATCGCCGAGAATAGCGCCCCAACCAACGATGACAGCCCCCCTGTTATACCCAGCACGTTTTGAACGTGGGGGTAAATAATCAGTAGGAAGCCGTAGACAAGCCCTGCGCTGCCTGGGGTAGTTAGCAGTGCTCCTCCCACTGATGCCCAGCTTCCAAAGCCCAGGTAGCGATAGATGAAGAAGAAGAAACTGCAGGTCATTAGCAAATAAAGGAGCAAGCCCCCAGCGCCCATGGTTATCACCTGGTCAATGTAAGCGTTGTGCGAACGGTCAGGGGTGGCGTTGCGTAGCTCCCAGTGCTGCAACTCGGCGGGGTAGAACTTGTTGTAGGCAACGTACATACTCTCCGGCCCCCACCCCATCATCATCCGCACCGGATCCGACTTGATCAGGTTGAAGCCCCCCTGCCAGATGAGCAGACGAACTTTACCTGTCCCTTCATCGGTCTGGGTAATCTGACCGAGGCGGTCTGCCGAGGCAGCTGCGCTCTCACTAGCGAATGGTGAACCTGGTAGGTAAAAGATAAGGTGAATGGCTATTATCAGGGCAAATGCTGCGCCGGCTACGACGAGCGGCAGGCGCTTTTTCATAATGGCGAACCCCGCCGCTCCAAAGAAGGCCAGCCCGGCCACCAGACCTAGCAACGGACCACGCGACTGAGCGAAGATTATAACTGTAAGAGTAATCAGCAACAGCAGGCTGATGCCCACCAGTTGCGCCCAGGCGAACCAGCGACTGCTCTTCCGCGCCGTGCCGTAGATGAAGGTCATGCCGTAGAAGATAGCAATGGCGGTGGGCAGGATGAACCAGAGGCCGAAGTCGGGGGTCTGATTGCTAGCCATCATCTTGAGCGCTACCCACAGCACGAAGTTCTGTACCAGGACGACACCGGCGTAGCCCAGCGCCATCAGCGCATCATCATCGCGCACCTGCGGCTCAAGGTCGCTCTTCTTGCTGAACAGGCGGTCGAGCAGGGTAGCGATGCGGTAGAGCATCAACGGCACGATCATGATCAGCCAGGCGGCGACGAAGATGGCGTTGCCCATCGAGCTAGCCACGCGGCTCTGCACATCGCCAGCCCAGGGCAGCGGGTCCCACCCCAGATGCTGAATCAGACCGTAGAGAGCAACCGGCGCGGCGGTGACAATCGCGAAGGTGATGAGGCGCTCGATCTGGGCGCGGGTGCGTAGATTGAAGATGAGAATGAGCGCAAGCATGATATAGGCATACTGGCTGACCAGCCCTTGCAGGCGCTGATAGCTGCCGAAGATGCTGGCATAAGGAGTGACGCTGGCGAAGCTGGTGATGAGGAAGAGGATGGCGTAGAGCAGTATCGGCACCAGCAGCGGGATACGCCACCAGCGCGAAACCGGCCAGCCAGCGCTGACCGTCGCTGTGCCGCCCCGCGCAGTCGCATTAGCGGTGCGGCCCAGGTTTAGCCCTTCCAGCACCTTGATCGCCCAGGCCACCGCCATGACCAGCACGATCGAGCGCAGCATGGAGAGCTTGTCCGGCTCAAACACGCGACTGCTGTAGACGTTGAAGAAGAGCGGGGTAAACATCAAGGCGGCGAGCCAGCCCCACTCCAGCACCCGATCGCAGTAATATCCTAGCTTTGTCACTACATCCCCCTCTTAGAATTGCAGATTGCAGATTAGGATTAAGGATTAAGGATTAAAGATGAAGGATTAAGACGGTTGGGCTTATTTCCTTAATCCTTAGTCCTTAATCCTTAGTCCCCGACGACCATCGCCCGCACTTCTTGCTTTACCTGCGCGGCCTGGTGGATGATCTGGCGGGCGTTCTCCAGGCTGACCGCAGTCGGGTTAGGGCCGCCAAGCATCGCGGCGATTTCGTGGACGCGGGCTTCACCCTGCAGCGGCTCGATGTACGTGCTGGTGCGCCCGCCCTCCACCTGCTTGCTGATCTTAAAGTGGCAGTCGCCGAACGCGGCGATTTGGGGCAGGTGGCTGATGCAGATAACCTGGTGCTGCGCGCTGAGGCCCCACAGCTTCTCGCCCACCACCTGGCCGCTGCGTCCGCCCACGCCCACATCCACCTCGTCGAAAATCAGCGTCGGGGTGCTGTCAGCGGCGCTGAGGATGCTCTTGATTGCCAGCATTAGGCGAGAGGTTTCGCCACCGGAGGCGATCCTCGCCAGCGGCTTGAGCGACTCGCCCGGGTTGGACGATAGCAGGAACTCGACCCGGTCCGCGCCCCTGCTGTCAAAGGCATAGCGGATCTGCGCCTCGCTGCCAGCCTCGCTCTCGGCCAGCACATCGGCGGGCAGCAGGATGCCGTGCTGGTCGGACTGGTGGGTAATCGCCACGTGCATCTGGATGCGGGCCATGCCCAGGTCGGTCATCGCCCGCTCCACTGCCCGTGCCAGCCGGTCGCCCGCCGCCCGCCGCGCCCGCGATAGCTGCGCGGCCAGCGCGCTGATCTGCTGCAACAGGCCATCCTCCTGCGCTTGCAATGCGGCGATGCGCTCCTCGCTGTTGGTGATGCTTTCAAGCTCGGCAGCAGCCCGCGCGCCGAACTCATTTATCTCCTCGATGGTATTGCCATACTTGCGCTTCAATTCGTGGATCAGGCTGATGCGCTCGTCCACATATTCCAGCCGTGCGGGGTCGTGTTCGATGCTGTCGCGATACTGGCGCAGGGCGCGGGTTACATCGCTAATCTGCTCGGCCAGCGCAACGATGTTCACCTGCTGCTCGGCCATGCGCGTATCGTAGCGGGCTAGTTCGCTGAAGATGCCGCTAACCTCGTTCAGCGCGTCAACCACGGCGCGGCTCTCGCTGGCGGCTACGGCGCGACCTTTCGCGGCGCTGGCGCGACGGGGCGCGTCGAAGTCAACTTCAGCGCTGCTCTCGCCCTCATAGAGAATACGATAAGCGGCGTCGGCCAGTTCCGTCAGCCGCTCGGCATTGTTGAGAATCTGCCGCTCCTGGGCCAGTTGCTCATCCTCACCCGGCTGCAAATCGGCCTTCTCGATCTCCTCCACCTGATAACTGAGCCGATCGGCGGTGCGGGCCAGTTCGCGCTCGTCGCGGCGCAGGCGGGCCAATTCGCCGCGCACCTGGCGCAGGGTGGCAACTAGCGCGGCCAACTGTTCGCGCAAGGGGAGCAAGTCGGCGTACTGGTCTAGCATCTCGATATGTTCGCCGACGCGCAGTAGGCTGGCGTGTTCGTTCTGGCCGTGGATGTCAATCAGTTGCTGGCCGACCTCTTGGAGGATCGCCAGGTTGACCGCTCGCCCATTGATGCGTGCCACACTCCGTCCGCTGTTGTTGATGTCGCGGCTGAGGATAACCTGCCCTGGCTGGTCGGCGTCGGCCAGGTCATGCTCTGCCAGCAGCGTGTAGATGGCATGGTCGGGCGACACATCGCCGAGGTCGAACAGGCCCTCGACGTGGGCCTGCTGCGTGCCGCTGCGGATGAACTCCGGCCCCACCTTCTGGCCGAGCAGCGTCCCAACCGCGTCAATGATGATGCTCTTGCCCGCGCCGGTCTCGCCGGTGA
>QHBQ01000058.1 GCA_003243865.1 Candidatus Chloroheliales bacterium
CCTGATGATTAAGAACGAACAAGAGTATCAAAATACGCAGACACAGTTGAGCAAGTTTGAGCAGGCGCTTGTTCAGCTTGAGTCTCGCGTAAGAGTGAATGATGATGTACATCCAGTGCTGCGCAAGGCACAGCAGGAAGCAATGCGCTACCAGATTGGGGAACTGCACAGAGAGCTTGAGGAGTACGACGCTTTGCGCGAGGGCAGGCTAACCGTGCTTGAGCTGGATTCCTTCGGCGAGTTGCCGCAGGCGCTGATTCAGGCTCGCATTGCCGCCGGGTTGAGTCAGCGGCAACTGGCCGAGCGCCTCGGCCTGAAGGAGCGGCAGATTCAGCAGTACGAAAGCACCGACTACGCCTCGGCATCAATCCAACGCATACAAGAGGTGATCCAGGCGCTCGGTATCAAGGTGCGCGAGGAAGTTGTCCTGCCCGCCACCGGCTCGGCCAGATAGGGCAGTTTCGCCTTTTATGGACACCTCCGAACTTGTTCCTAACCTGACTCCCGCTGACGCGCTGCTGGCGGAACACGTCAACCCCAGCTACAGCGACAGCGTGCTGATCTGGGGCGTGGGCAACGGTGCGTTGCCTGACATTATCGCCGCTCATGGCAACCCCGCCCGCACCATGGCGGTTGACCGCAATGTTGTTACCCTTGACCAGGCCGCGCGAAATAGCAACGAAATCGTCTTCCGCCGTCCCGTCTTCCTCAGCACCGTGGAGCTACGCAGCAAAGTGCCGCCCGCCTTCTTCAGCCTTGCGCTGGTCAATATCGGCTACTCCGCCAGCGATGACGCGCTGGCCGCCGACCTCGCCCGTATTGGCACGCTGCTCCGCGCGGGCGGGACAATCTTTGTAGTCGGGCCGAAGAACAAGGGGATTGATTCGACAGGCAAGGAGCTTGAACGCATCTTCGGTGCAGCGCAACTGGTGGCTTACAAGAAGGGGCAACGACTCTATGCCGCCACCCGCACTGAAGAATACATACCCCCTGAGCCGCCAGCGGAGCTTGAGGTTGAGATAGAAGTGCGCGGCCAGCGATTGATGCTGCGCGAACGCCCCGGCGTGTTCGCGCGTGGACTGCTCGACCCCGCCACTGCGATGCTGGCTGAGGCGATGCTGGTGCGCAATGCCGACTCGGTGCTTGATCTCGGTTGCGGCAGCGGCATCCTCGGCATGGTTGCGGCGCACCTCTCCGATGTAGGCGATGTGTTGATGACCGACGCCGATATCGAGGCAGTCGAATTGGCTCGCCTGAATGTCGAGCGCAATGCCATTCGCAACGCGACCGTAGTGGCAGGCGACGGCGCGTTCCCGGTGCGCTACCGCCAGTTCGATGTAATCGTCACCAACCCTCCCTTCCACCAGGGCCGTGAGCAAACCACCGCCACCGCCGCGCGCTTCATTGACCATGCCGCGACGGTGCTGCGCTCCGACGGCATCTTCTACCTGGTCGCCAACCGCTTCCTCAAGTACGAGCCGAAGCTGGGCGAATACTTCCGCGAGGTGCGCGAGGTTGCGGGTGATGGCAGGTTCAAGGTGCTGGAGATGCGCGGGCCGAAGCGAGGAGAGGAGCTATAATGGACCTGCTCTCCGGCATCCAATCCTCACCCAAGCGTATGCTGGTCGTCGTTGCTCACCCCGGCGAGGAGACCTTCCCGCTCGGCGCGCTGATTGACCGCTATTCCAAGTACGCGGTGCTGGTCGGCCTCATCTGCCTGACGCGCGGGACGAGCGACCCGCAGCTTGCCCGCAGCCGCGAAACCGAGCTACGCAAGGCGGCTCGCACCATCGGGGTCAGCCAGCTCTATCTGTGGAGCTTCAAGAGTCCGTTGGCCGAGGCCGATAACAACGAACTTACCGCCAGGGTGGTGCAGATTATTCGCCTGCTACAACCCCAGGTGGTGGTCGCCCTCAGCCCCGGCGCGGATGCCGATGTCACCACCGTTGCCCGCGTCGTCGCCAGCGCGGTGCCTGCTGCCGCCGACGAGCATCGCTTCAGCGAACATTTGGCGAAGGGTCTGCCGCTGCACCAGGTCAAGAAGCTATATTATCTCACCTCGCCGCTGCCGCCCGACGATGCCGAAGCGCAGGACGAATACTATCCCCCCACCACCGTAATCCAGGTCGCCCACAGTGTGCGGGCGCAGCGCGGCGCGTGGGCGGAGTACCTCAGCCGCGCCGCCGACATTCCTGCCTTCGAGCAATCGCTAGCCGAGCAGGCGGGCAAGGCATACCTGCACCTGCTGCAAGGCACACCCTCGCGTCGCGCCGGTCAGCCGTTCGAGGAGGATTTGTTCGCGGGGGTATGAGCGATGAGGCATGAGTAATACCAATTAGCCGTGGAGACGCTGTGATTTCGTAGGGGCGAACCGTTGTTCGCCCTGGCGCAATTTACATTACCACCAAACGTAATTGGTATAACAACATCGTAGAGATACGCCGCAGTGCGCCCGGATGCCTTAATCTTTAATCTTTAATCCCGCCTTAGGGCGGTGCGATGGCGCTTGACATCCATGCTTTTGCTCTGGTATAATCGGTGCAACCTTTAAGCGCGGTCCGGTGAGGCCGAAAAGGGAGGAGCAGCTAGCTTGAACATCGCACCAAC
>QHBQ01000202.1 GCA_003243865.1 Candidatus Chloroheliales bacterium
CTGGACGGGCAGGGCGATCGCCTACCCAGCGGCTACTACTTCGTGCGTATCACCGCGCCCAACCCTTATGACCAGGGCCAGCCACTGGAAGGTGAGGTGATGCTAATCGTCGGTCATGTTGGGCTAGTGTCCAAGAGCGAAGGCAGCGACCTACTTATCTGGGCAGCAGACCTGGGCAGCGGCAAGCCGGTCGCCAACTATCCTCTGCGCGTGGAGCAAGGTGGCGGCACGGGCGCCGCACAGCATATGCGCACCGACAACGATGGCATTGCCCGCCTCAAGATCAATCCCGCACCAAACAGCAACCCCACCCTGATTTGGGGTGAGCAGCAGGGCGACGCTGCCTTCCTCGCCACCAACTGGAGCAACAACATCCAGCCTTACGACCTGGGCGGCGCAAGCGGCTACGGCAACGCGGGGCAGCGCTCGGCGATCTATGTTGACCGCCCCATCTACCGCCCTGCACAGATCGTCTACTTCCGCGCCGTCTATCGCAACGACGATGATGCGAACTACACCCTGCCACCCGCTGGCACTAGCGTGGCCGTGCGGGCCAGCACCTATACCAGCCAGGGCGAGACCGCAGTGTTCACTGGCACTGTGCAGTTGTCGGCAAGCGGCAATGCCAACGGCCAGTTCACCCTGCCCGCCACCGCGCCGGTTGGCAATTATACCATCAGTCTGTTCCCACCAGGTAGCGAACCGCAGGTGGGGGTCATCGCCAGCGCCAGCTTCGAGGTGCAGGAGTACCGCAAGCCCGACTTCCAGGTGAACGTCAGCAGCGGTGCGGGCGCGGTGCATGGCGACCCCGTCACTGCTACGGTGCAAACCAGCTACTACTTCGGCGGCCCGCTTGCCAACGTGACTGCCACCATCAACCTGCAGCCCAGTCCCTACTACTTCTCCTGGAGCGACCCGCTCACGGGCGAGAGCTACACCTTCGGCGAGGGCGGCGGCCCGCGCATCTACGACTACGAGTTCAGGGGGCCGGGCATCCCCCCGCAGCCGACCCGGCCGCTGGTAATCTCGTTTAAGAGCCGCACCGACAAGGATGGCATCCTTCACGTGGACGCCAGCCAGTATGTCACCACCACCGATAGCAGCAAGACCCTGCTGATCGAAGCGCAGGTGCAAGACCTGAGCAATCAGGCGGTGGCGAACAGCAGCAGCACGGTGGTGCATCAAGGTCTCTACTACATCGGCCTCAAGGTGGGCGACTACATCGCCACCGCCAAGCAGCCCACCACCGTAACGGTGCGCACTGTCACCTACGACGGCAAGATTATGCCCAACGCCACCGTCAAGCTAACCTTCGTGCGCCATGACTGGCAGCCGCCAATTTATGGTACAAGCGATCAGTGGACGCAAAGCGATGCGCCTGTCGGCGAGGCAACCGTGACCACCGACGGCAATGGCCGCGCCACCTATATGTTCACCCCGCCCAGCGGCGGTAGCTTCAGCGTGCGCGGTGAGGGCAGCGACAGTCGCGGCAACCTCATCCACAGCCGCCTCGACTTCTGGGCGGGCAGCGGCGAGCCGGGCTACGTTCCCTGGCGCTATCAGAACGACCAACAGGTAACGCTGGTTGCCGATAAGAAGCAGTACAAGATTGGCGACACCGCCCACATCCTGGTAACATCACCTTATACTAACGCCACCGCGCTGCTCACCGTCGAGCGCGGCCATCTCAAGCGCTACCGCATCGTCAACCTTCAGGGCGGCGCGCCCATTGTAGACGTGCAACTGGTGGACGGCGACCTGCCCAACGTCTACGTAAGCCTCACCCTGCTCGGCCAGGAGCATCCCACCGACCCTAACGCGCCCGCCGACTGGGATCGCCAGGTTCACCTCCGCGCCGGTTACGTAGACCTGCCACTGGACACTTCGACCAAGCAGATGCGCATCAATCTCACCACCCAGGGGCAGCAGCCCTACGCGCCGGGCAGCACCATGACCGTCACGGTGCATACCGAGGATATGGCGGGCCTGCCACTGCGTAGCGACCTATCGCTGGCGGTGGTGGATGAGGCCATCTATGCCATCGGCGGCGAGAACCCGCCCGACCTGTTCGGCACCTTCTGGGTTGAGCGCGGCACCAACATCAGCACCGCCAGCAGCTTCAGTTCGCCTGAGTCAGCCATACGCCAGCCGATGATGGAAACTGCTGGCGGGCCAGTGCCCTCTGCCCCCGGCGCGACCACCGCACCCTCCGACAACGCGCAGGGCAACAGTGGTAGCACGGCGCCCACCGCGCCTCAGAAGGTGCGCACCGACTTCCGCGACACTGCCTTCTGGAAAGCCGAGATCAGCACCGATGCTAACGGCAACGTCACCGTCCCCGTGCCGCTGCCCGATAACCTGACCATCTGGCGGCTGACCGCCGAGGGCATCAACACTGCCACCCAGGCGGGCGAGGCAACCACCTCAATTACCGCCACCCAGCCGCTCTTGCTCCGCCCGGTGCAGCCCCGCTTCCTCACCACCGGCGACAACCCACACCCCCAAGCGATCATCCACAACAATACTAGCACCAGCCTGACCGTACAGGTCAGCCTCGAAGTGAGCGGCGCAATCACGCTCGACCCCCAGCCCACCAGCGTCCAGACCTTGACTATCGCCAGCGGCGACCAGGCGGTTGTCACCTGGAGCGCGAAGGTAGGCAGCGGCGATATGGCGAACCTGCGCTACTGGGTACATACCCTCGATGCCAATGCCCCCGACTACCGCGAAGATGCCGTGGCGGCGCACCTGCCGGTCAAGCCGTTCGCCGCGCCGGAAGCGGTTGCCACCAGCGGCGAGGTGGGCGCCACCCGCAGCGATGAGAGCGTCTTTCTGCCCTACAGCATCAACCCGCAACTGGGCGAACTGGTGGTGCAGGTCTCGCCCTCACTAGCGGCAGCCACCACATCCAGCATCAACTACGTCACGGAGTACCCATACGAAAGCACTGATCAGACGGTCAGCCGCTTCCTGCCGCTAGTGGTATTGGAGCAGGTCTACAACCAGCAGGGGCTGAAGACGCAGTACCACGACCAACTGCCCGCCATCGTGGATCGCAGCATCAGCCGCTTGCGCGACTTGCAGCAGCCGGATGGCGGTTGGGCCTGGTGGCAGGAAGGGCCATCAAGCTGGTGGGAGACCGCCTATGTGGTGCAGGGGCTGACTGCCGCACGCGACGCTGGCTACTCGGTGCCGGGCGATCTGCTACAACGTGGCATTGAGCGCCTGCAAAGCTTCCAGCAGGATCAAAACCAGGCCAGCCTCGACGAAACCTACCACCTGAATATGCGCGCCTACAGCCTCTACGTGCTGGCCTATGCGGTCGGCGACACCAGCAATACCCTGGTTGCCTTGCAGCAGGAGGGCCAGGAACTCGTCGCCCAATCGGCGCGCATCAGCAATCACGCCCGCTCCTGGCTGGCGCTGGGCCTTACCAAGCTGGGGATGCAGGCCGAGGCCAAGACGGTGTTCGACAGCCTGCTGGCCGCAGCGCGGCAGAGCAGCACCACCGCCCATTGGGAGGAAGACCACCCCGACTACTGGAGTATGGGTACCGACAATCGCGCCACCGCGCTGGCAATTGACGCGATGGTGACGCTCGCTCCCAACGACCCGCTGCTGCCGAAGGCGGTGCGCTGGATTATGACCGCCGAGAAGGAAGGCCATTGGCTCAGTTCCCAGGAGACCGCCATCACCCTGATCAGCCTGGCCCACTATATGCAGCAGAGCAAGGAACTGAGCGCCGATTATTCCTGGCAGGTCAGCCTGTTCGATAAGCAACTAGGCCAGGGGGTCGCCAACAGCGGCAACCTGACCCAGACCGTGACTATGCGCTTGCCGGTGGCGCAGATGCCGCCGAACAACGCGGGCGATCTCGCCTTCGCCCGCAGCGACGCGAAGGGTAAGCTGTACTACCAGGTCAGTCTGCGCTACTACGTGCCGGGCGAGGGCATCAAGAGCCGCAGCCAGGGGCTGGCGATCAGTCGCAGCTACTACCAGATGGCAAACGGTGCGACCGGCGCCGAAGGGATGCCAATCAAGCAAGCCAACGCTGGCGACCTGATCAAGGTGCGTCTCACCATCGTGGCGCCGGAGACTTCCTACTACGTGCAGATCACCGATCCGCTGCCCGCCGGGCTGGAAGGGGTTAACGGCACGCTGAACACTACCTCGTTCACTGAGCGTCCCCAGAACCCGACCGGCTTCCGCCAGAGCGATGAGAACTCGCCTTGGTGGCGCTGGGGGCCGTTCGACAACGTGGAGATGCGCGACGACCACACCGCAATGTTCGCCACCTATATGAGTCCGGGCACCTACGTTTACGAATACTTCGCCCGCGCCACCACCCCCGGCGTGTACATGGCCTTGCCCGCCCACGCCGAACTCCTCTACTACCCCGACGTTTTCGGCAGCAGCGATGGCGG
>QHBQ01000137.1 GCA_003243865.1 Candidatus Chloroheliales bacterium
TTCCCGCTCGACGTGCTGGAGAACGACGTGAACTATCTAAAGAAGGAATTGCGCCGCCAGGGTGTCACCTTCAAGATTGAATCGCCCAAGTGGGTGCGGGTGCAAGGCACGCTGGCACGCGGCGACCGCCGCCTGGCAAAAGTGCTGGAATACATGACCGGGGCGGGCAACGTCAGCATGGTCAACTGGCAGCGGGCGCTGGAGCATCACGGCCTCGACCAGGCCTGGTATCTGGATGCCTATGACGAGGACGCGCCCCTGCCCTGGGGTCACATCGAATCGGGGGTCAGCTTCAGCGCAATGCTACGCCAGTGGAATAAGGCCCACGCCGAGGCAGAGGATTACACCACCGCCATCCAATACAAACCCCGCGCCGAGATCCGCCTGGAACATGCCGCCCGCGAACACGCGCGGCTGGCGGAGGTAGCATCATGAAATGCAACGTTCCGGGCTGCACCGGCGAATACGAAGACGAACTGGTTGTCCATGCTGTAGAGCGTGACGGTCAGATTGTGGTGTTTAAGGACGTACCAGCCAAAGTGTGCGACATCTGTGGCGGTGAGCTGATCACCTGGGAGGTGGAGGGCCAACTGGTGCGCTTGCTGGAGTCCAATCCTCAACCAGTCAGCACTGCACCAGTTTATCAGTTCGCGCCGCACCAACTCGATGAGCCTGTAGGCGCTAGTCGCGTAGCAGGCAACGGTCGAACTGCAAAGTAAAACCCGGTGATCATCAGTCGCAGGATGAAGAAGCCGCTCAATATAGTTAGAGGTGATGCTAATGGGTAAGCAGGGGGATAGCCAGCAGGCCGACGAACCGGGCAGCGTTGCGGCGCAGGTTAGCCAGTCGGACGGTCAGCAAGGCTCCAACGGCGACAACCCGGAGCAAGCACAGGCCGCCACCTTCCTAATCACCGAGCATACTACCCTGCAAACCGCCAGTTCGGCCACTGTGTTCGAGAGCAACGGTCGCGCTGGCCTGCTCCTCACCAGCGTGTCCAGCGCGGTGGTCGCGCTCGCCTTCATCGGCCAGATCTCGCAGATGGGCGCGGCGTTTTATATCTTCGCCCTGGTACTGTTCCCTTCACTATTCTTTGTCGGTCTCTTTACCTTCGTGCAGGTGCTGGATACCGCCATTCAGAACGTTGGTTATCGGCGGGGGATGAACCGCATCCGCCATTTCTACGTTCAAATCGCGCCCAGCGCCGAAAGCTATTTCATCCGCGCAACCTCTAACGATGCAGCGGCCAGCGAGAGCATCATAGACCCGGTGGTTGCGCCCTCGGCCTGGGGCATCTTCCTCACCACCGCTGGGATGGTGTCGGTAGTTAACAGCGTGCTACTCGGTGTCTTCGTCGGCGTGCTGGTGCAGGTGGTGTTCGGCCTATCATTGATCGTCTGCACGGGTGTTGGCATCGTCTTCTTTCTGCTCTCTGTCGTCATTCACTACGCCTATCAGTTGCGGGCTTGGGTGAAGGCGGAACGGCACTTCAAATCTACCTTCCCGCCATCGGCATGAAAATTGCTGATCGTTTCGGCAGTCACATTTTGCTAAAGCAGAGGTGCGGATAATGATTACACCATCGGTAGGCGGGGCTGGCATAGACAAGCGTGGCGATGCTCCACCAGCAGCGAACCAGGCGGTTGAGCATGGCCTGCCCAGCGGCTATGAATCGGTGCAGGAGCGCGACGATAAGTTCCTGACTACCGAGCATTCAGCCTTGCAATCGGCCAGCGCCACGGCAGTGGCTGAGGGCAGCACGCGGACCAACCTGTTCCTCATCACCATCTCCGGCTCACTGATTGCGCTGTCCTTTATCGGGCAAATCTCACATCTGGGGCTATCATTCTTCGTCTTCGCCCTGGTGCTTTTCCCCTCGCTCTTTTTCCTCGGGTTGGTTACTTTTCAGCGGACGGTAGAGACAGGGGTGCAGAATATTATTTACCTTCGCGGGATGAATCGCATCTGCCATTATTACATCGAGACCGCGCCGCAGCTACGCAAATACTTTATCCTCTCCACCCACGACGATGTCCAGGGTGCGCTGTATAGCATGGGTTTTCTCAACCCGGGGCGACGGATGTGGCAGTCATCAATGATGACCACTGGCGGTATGGTCGCTTTCATCAATAGCGTGCTGGCGGGGATGTTCGTAGGGATGGTGTTCCGCCTCATCCTCAACCTGTTCATCGCCCTTGCCGATAACGATTTGCCTTCGCTGTTTGGCAGCGCAGCGGTCGGTCTGGTGGTGTTCATCTTATCGGTGTTCCTACACTTCCGCCACCAGATACGGGCGTGGCAGCAGATGAACCGGATGCTAGATGTAGAGTTTCCTGGTGCTTCGCAGGTTGCTTCTCACCCCCAGGGTGCATCACGCCCCGCGCAAAAGTTATGCACCTACCGCCAATCCTCTCCCACTATCAAGTTGCCCCCATCCTCGAAGCGCGGCGCAAGGGGCAGCCGACTGTCACCACCTCGCTCGACTTGGGTCGCAGCAGCGTCGAACTCAGCCTCATGCCAGGCGGCCTGCTGCTTCCCGATGGGCATGAGGTTGATTGGGCTACGCTGGAGAAAATTAAGAGGGATGAGAACAAATGCTTTACCATTGAGGATGGCAACATCGCGCCGATTATCGTCCACTCGCCAACTACCAACTGGGTGCGCACCCTCTACCCCACCGCCGCTGCGCCGACTACCCTCGTTGCCGGCTTCCTGATGCACCGCATCAAGGATATTGACCCACTGCAAGATACCCGCCGCAAAATCGCCGCGCTCGCGCCGATTAGCGGCAATGTGCTGGACACCGCCACTGGCCTGGGCTACACCGCGATCGAGGCGGGCCGCACCGCCAGCCATGTCACCACCATCGAGCTTGACCCCGGCGCGTTGGAGATCGCCCGCCTCAATCCCTGGTCACAGGAGTTGTTCGACAACCCCAAGATTAGCCAAATAATCGGCGATACTGCTGAGGTAATTCAGCAGTTCGCCGCCGGACATTTCGATCGCATCCTGCACGACCCGCCTACCCTCAGCCTGGGCGGGGAGCTATACTCCGCCGCCTTCTATGCCCAGCTATACCGCGTGCTACGGCGTGGCGGGCGGCTGTTCCACTATATCGGCGACCTGAGCAGCAACTATGGCAGCCGCACGGTCAAGGGGGTGACGCGCCGCTTGCAAGAGGTAGGTTTCAGCCGGGTAACACGCAAGGATGAGGCGTTCGGGTTGGTTGCTGGTAAATAGGCTTACTTCTACTAAAACCATCAAGCCACCGCTTGCAGCAAACGTTCGCTCGCTGGCTCCGGCACGAGCATATATACTGCAGTAGTCTGATACTGGGGGATTTCCTCGCCTGCTGCCCGCATCGCCGCTGTCTGCGTTTGTAGCGCCTCGTACACCTTTTGCTCGGCTTCCTCGCGGGTGGCACCATTAACTACAATCTCGCTAGCAGAATCATTCCAGTCGGTCAAATCATCACACCTAGCCGTCCAACCGATCTCGCCTTGCCTGATCAGGACGAGGAAGCGATACATTCTTAGATCTTCACCTAGTATGCTAACAGGTACGGATAGATAGACCGCGATCGAAGGTTCAGGGATGTCGAGTTTATCTTCCAGCGTGCCTTTAATGTGCAGCGCCAGCGCCTCGTACATATTGCGCTCCAACTGTTCGCGAGTTTCGCCGGTTGAGATACAGGCGCCCGGCAAGTCAGGCGTGAAGGCGGAAAGGTTATTCCCCCCGTTTTCTACGATTACGAGAACGTTGTACATCGCTTATACTCCCTTCAGCTACACCAACCCCATCTTGCCCTTGACCTCCAGCAGCGTGGCGTCGGCCAGCGGGCGGGCCTTCTTGGCGCCCTCGTGCAGCACCTCGCGGATATAATCTTGGCTGTAGCTTGCCCGCCGTTCGCGGAGCTCGGCTAGCCGCGCGTTCATGTCGTCGGCCAGCATTGACTTGCACTCGACGCAGCCCAGCGCCGCGCTGCGGCAGCCCTGCTCGACCTCTACCACCCGTTCAGGGGGGCTAAAGAAGCGGTGCAGAGTGTAGACGTTGCAGATTTCGGGGTGGCCGGGGTCGCTGCGCAGGCGGCGGGTTGGGTCAGTTACCATGTGCGATACCAGTTCGCGGGTGGTGGCCTCGTCAGCGGCCAGTTCGATATAGTTGTCTAGGCTCTTCGACATTTTGTACTTGCCGTCAATGCCCATCACGCGGGGAAAGCTGGTCAGACGCGGCTGCGGTTCGGGGAAGGTGGGGCCGAAGTGGTAGTTGAAGCGGCGCACGATTTCCCGCGCCAGTTCAAGGTGAGCAAGCTGATCCTCGCCAACCGGCACCACCTCGGCCTTGTACAGCAGGATGTCAGCGGCCATCAGCACCGGATAGCCGAGCAGCCCATAGTTCACGTTGTCGGGGTGATGTTTGACCTTCTCCTTGAAGCTGGGCGCGCGCATCAGTTGACCGATCGGCGTGACCATGCTGAGGCAGAGCATTAGTTCGGCCACCTGCGGCACCTGCGACTGCACGAAGATAATCGCCTTGTTGGGGTCGAGCCCCGCCGCCAGCCAATCCGCCGCCATCTCGATGATGTTGCCGCGCAGATGGCTGACCCCCACCTCCTCCATGGTGGTGAGGGCGTGGTAGTCCACGATGCAATAGAGGCAATCGAACTCGCCGCTCTCCTGCAAGGCCACATAGTTCTGGATCGCGCCCAGATAGTTGCCGATATGTTGTCGCCCGGTTGGTCGCGCCCCGCTGAATACTCTGGTTTTCATCCTCTCATCTCGTTTCGTCGTAGGTTAGCAAGGGCGCACGTCAGTGCGCCCCTTCGCGGTGCCTCATCCGCTTATCCGTTTTTACGAATCCGCTAGCTGTCCTTACTGCTGTCCTGCCACCACAGTGTCGGCCTTTGGTCCTGGCGGGCCGAGGGCATAGGGTGTCTGGTAGAT
>QHBQ01000162.1 GCA_003243865.1 Candidatus Chloroheliales bacterium
GTCTTCCAGAAGATCTATGAGCATACCACTCGCTTCTTCGATGAGCTATCCGGCTTCTACATTGGCTTGTACCAGCTCGAAGCGGGGCTGATTAGCTTCCCGTTCGCGGTTGAGGATGAGCAACGTATCGAGATGGCCCCCTTGCCGCTCGGCGAAGGTCTGACCAGCTACGTAATCGCCAATCGCCGCGCCTTGCTGATTGATGACCTCGAAGCGATGGCCCACGAGTACGAAGGCTACCATACAGCAACAGTTGGCAAGGCGGCGGGTGAACGCTCGTGGATGGGTGTGCCACTCTTCCTCGGCGGAGAGGTTATTGGCCTGATTTCGTTGCAGAGCCGCAAGCCCAACGCCTACCGCCAAGAAGACCTGCAATTCCTCGCCAATCTGGCAAACCAAGCGGCGGTGGCGATCAAGAACGCCAAACTGTTCGATGAGATCCGCGAGTTCAACGCTACGCTGAACCGCATCGTCGCTGAACGCACTGAGGCGCTGGGCCGCGCCAACCAGGAACTGCGCACCGAGAAGGAGCGCATCAGCCAACTGTACGAAATCACTCACCAGCTTACCACCAGCCTCGACTTGGAAGAAATCCTCAATCGGGGGCTGCAACTGGTGGCGAGTGCAGTCGGCGTAGAGCGCGGCTCAATCATGACCATAGACCCAATCACCAATGGCCTCGTCTACCGCGCCGTGCTGAGTGAGGACAAGGGCAACCGCATCGGGCTGCGATTGCCCTGGAAGCCGGGTGAGGGTGCGGCTGGTTGGGCAGTCGCCAACCGCATGCCGCTGCTCATCTCGGACACGAACACCGACCAACGCTGGGTGCAGGATGAGGATATCGGACGCGGCGTGGGCAGCATTATCAGCGTGCCGCTGATGAGCGGCAGCGCGGTGTTCGGCGTGCTAAGTCTGGTCAGCCAGCAGCCCAACTTCTTCAACGAGAGCCACCTGCGCCTGGTCAGCACCGTAGCGAATGAGATGGCTGTGTTCGTCCACAACGCCGAACTATACAGCTACATCAGCGAGCAGGCTGAGGCGTTGGCAAGTAGCCTCGTCGTCCAGGAGCAGGAGGCCAGCCGCAGCCGCGCCATCCTCGAAAGCATCGCAGACGGCGTGGTGGTGCTTGATGGCGAGAACCGTATCACCCTGGTCAACCCCGCCGCCGAGGTTATCCTCGGCGTAGCGGGCGAGATGCTGATGAACCGCCAGGTTCCGTATGGCCTGCGCGACTTCGATCTGAAGCCAGAGCTGCTCGACCTGATGCAGAGCGTGATCAATGCCGCTCGCGAAGGCACGCGCGGCACGCTCAGTCGTCCCCGCTTCAGCGTTAACGGCCGGGTTATCAGCGTCAGCCTGTCGCCGGTGGCTACCGGCAAGCACGAGACGCTCGGCCTGGTCGCAATCTTGCGCGACATCACCCGCGAGGTGGAGATTGAGCGCGAGCGGTCCAACTTCGTCTCCACCGTGTCACACGAACTGCGCACCCCGATGACCGTAATTAAGGGCCATACCGACCTGCTGCTGGCAGGTGCGGCTGGCGCGCTCAACCCGACGCAGGGCAACTTCCTGCAGGCGGTTAAGCGCAACACCGACCGCATGAATACCCTGGTCAGCGACCTGCTCACCGTCTCCCGCATTGAGACTGGGAGGATGGCGGTTTCGCTGCAACCAAACTACTACGACGTTGGTGAACTGGTGGACGGCGTGGTGCAAAGCCTGCGCAGCCTGACCGAGGCCAAGAACCAGCAGCTTGTGCTCAATATCGCAGCCGAACTGCCGGAGGTGCTGATTGACCGTGACCGCACCATTCAGGTATTGACCAACCTGATTAGCAACGCGATCAAGTACACGCCGAACAATGGCTGCATCGAGGTCAATGTCGCCTGCGCGGAGGGCGGTGATCAGGTGCAGGTGGATGTGACGGATAATGGTATCGGCATCGCCGAGCAAGACCAGGAGAAGCTATTCCAACCCTTCTACCGCAGCGACAATGCTGAGGCGAAGATGCAGGAGGGTACCGGCCTCGGCCTGATCATCGCCAAGAGCCTGGTCGAGCTACAGGGCGGCAGGCTGTGGCTGAAGAGCAAGCTGGGCGAAGGCACCACCTTCAGCTTCACCATGCCCGCCTACAAGGATGCGCTGGATGGCTAAGGTGCTGGTTGCCGAGGACGAGTCGGACATTCGGATGCTGACCAGCTACTGCCTGCGCTACGGTGGCTTCGAGGTAGTCGAGGCGGCGGACGGGCTGGAGGCGGTAACGCTGGCCGAGCGTGAGCGGCCCGATGTCATCCTGCTCGATGTGCGGATGCCAAACATGGACGGCCTAACCGCCTGCAAGATGATCAAGGCCAACCCGCAACTGGCGAACATCCCGATCGCCTTCATCTCCGCATTGGGTCAGGATGCAGAGATTGAAAGCGGCAGGGAGGCGGGCGCAGTCGCCTACATCCTCAAGCCCTACGAACCCGACAAATTGATCGCCCTGATGCGTGAGATTATCGCGGAACACGGAAAAAGATGAGCGCAATTGTAATCGAAAATGGGCTGGTGCATTACGAGGTGATCGGCCGCGGCAAGCCGGTCATTTTCCTGCACGGCTGGATGGGTTCGTGGCGCTACTGGATGGGTACGATGGAGGCGCTCTCGCACGGCTACCGCTGCTATGCGCTCGACTTCTGGGGCTTCGGCGACAGCGACAAGCACCACATGAACTGCACCCTGAGCGATTACCTCACGCTGGTGGATATGTTTATGGAGCGCATCGGCCTGCATGACGCGCCGGTGGTCGGCCATTCGATGGGCGGCACCATTGCCCTGCGCCTGGCGTTGGAGTATCCCCAGCGGGTCAACCGCATCGCGGTAGTCGGCGCACCAATCGTTGGCAAATCGGTGACCGCTCTGTTCCGCATGGCCGCCAATAACACCCTCAGCAGACTGTTCTGGAAGCCTGGCATCATCTCCGCGGTGAACAAGCCGCTGCTGCAACGCTGGATTGCCACCAACTGGCAGGTATGGTACCGCGAGATCCTCGAGGATATGATGAAGGTGACGCCGGTTGCCAGCCAGCAGAGCATGAATAGTCTGATTCACACCGACCTGGGTGGCGAGCTGCACAAGGTGCGCGTTCCAGTGCTGGCAATGCACGGCGCGGGCGATGAGGTAGTCAACCCCAACCAGCTAGAATACTTCCGCAACGGTGGCGGGCCACAGTTCGCCCGCGCGGTCTCCTTCCCCAGGTCGCGCCACTTCCCCATGCTCGATAGCCCCGCCGAGTTCAACCGCCTGCTACTGGACTGGCTGAATGAGTAATATTACTGGATCACCGCGAAATCCTTGCTGATCACCGGCAGGGTGCCGTTATTTATGTAGATGTCAACCCGATAATTGCCCACCGTCCAAACGTTCTGCGGCTTGGGGGGGATCGCCTCGAAGCAGACGTAATACATCCCGCCATCGCGTAGCCGCAAGCTGGGGGCGGGGTTGTCAATGGACATTGCCTCCACCTTCGCGTCAATCACTGTGCTATAGTTGGGCGGCATCTGCCATAGGGGATGGATTTCGTAAACCTGAGTGCGGCTGAAGTCGGCCTGCACCATCACGAAGAAATGCTCGTTGGGCTTATAGGTCGGCTTCAGGGTGCTGTCGGTACAACTGGCGACCATGCCAATGTTATGAATCATAAACGTGCCGCCCTGGGCAAGCGGGATGGGGGTGGACTCCAGCAGCGGCGCTGGCGTGGCAGTGGCATAAGCGCCAGAATTACCCGACGCGGTCGCGTTACCGGACATACCGAGCGATACATCAGAGGCGGCCAAGGCGGTGCTGGTAGCGGCGGCAGCTACCGCCGTCTCCTGGGCGATCGCGGTCGCCAGGGCGTCTCGGCTAACCGCGGCAGTGTTGCTCTTGCCGCCAGCGAAGATGCTAAACAATGCCCAGCCAAGCAGCAGGACAATCAGCAGACCTATCACAACCAGAATCAGGCCAAGCGGGGTGCTGCTAGCGTTGTGTACCTCCATATAGCTATCAATATATGGCCGCTCCTCGGCGGCAGCCACGGCGGCCATCCTGTTCGTCGGCGCAGGCGTGGCAACACCGGCGGCGTGCAGTTGCTCACCGCACACCGAGCAGAACTCCTCATTGTCGAAAAACTCCCAATGCTCCAGGTGCGCCTTACAGGTTGGGTTGGGACATTCCTTGTAGCGTTCCTGCACCTTGCCGCCCCCCTACTTTGATGGTACAATCACTTTGCGCCACGTGAATTCAACTTCACATAACACATCATACAACGGAAAAGGAAGCAAGTCAATATGCCGAACCTACGACTGGGTCTGATTGAGGAGATTGCCACCCTGCCGCTGGTCTACCCGCTGAAGGCGGGCTGGGTAGGGTTGAGCGGGGTGGGGACAAATCTGGAGACGCAAGCCGTGTCCGCGGCAACGGCGGTGGAGCTGCTCGACGAGGGCCGCCTCGATGCCGCGCTAATCCCCAGCACCGATTATCCGCTCAGAGCGCGGTCGCTGCGCCTGCTCCCCTTCGGCCTGACCAGCGAGAAGCGGGGCAACGCCGCGCTAGTCGGCCTGCGCCGTATTGACCTGCTCGATAAGGAGCGGGTGGCGATTGGCCTGGCCGCCAACCCCACCCAGCCGCTGCTGCGGGTGCTGCTCAGGCGTTATTTCACCATTGAGATGACCCCGCGCGCGGAGGAGCTGCCCTGGCGCGAACTACCCGCGCAGGAGGAGCTAGGCATAGACGACTGGGAGAAGAGCCGCGCCGTCTTGCTGCTCGGCGACGAGGCGCTTGCCGCGCTTGCGATCATCCCGACCTACCCCCGCACCGAGCAGCCAGAGCAGCAGATTACCGTTGAAGACCTGAACCGCAGCTGGTGGATCATGAGCGGCGTAACCTACACCGTCTACCTGCTGGCGGTACGCCGCGACTACGCCGAGGCTAATCGCGATGTCACCCATGCCCTGGCCGCTGCTTGCCGCGACGCCATTCGGGTCGGCAACGAGCAACGCGCCAGCATCCTACAGGTGGCAGGCGAGCGGGCGCGAGCAGCAGGCTTCGAGATGGAGCCTATTGCTGCTGCCGACTTCTACGCCGAGCAGCGCTACGAGTTCACCCCAGCGCAGGGCGGCGCGCTGATGGCCTTCTACAGCTACGCCAGCGCCCTCAAGCTCATCCCCCAACCCGCCGCGCTCAATATTGTGGAATTAGCGGCACGGATAGTGCAAATGCAACCAGCGAATAGAACGAAGGTTTAGAGGAGAGACACAATTTGGCAAGTGGAATATTGACTGAGAAGCAGAACAGGCTAGTAGGCGAGGAGCAGGCCACGCTCAACCGGCTGCTGGCGTTGCTGGGCGGGTTCGAGGCCGCTCCCGATGACCTGAACACCATCCGCCAGGCGGTCGAAGACTTGGGCGAACTGTTCATGCTGGTGATCATCGGCGAGTTCAACAGCGGCAAATCGTCGTTCATCAATGCGCTGCTCGGCGAACTGGTGATGGAGGAGGGGGTTACGCCCACCACCAGCAAGATCAACCTGCTGCGCTGGGGCGAGGCCCAGAGCGAACACCAGGGCAGCAATGGCGTGATCGAGCGCACCTATCCCGCTGACTTCCTGCGCGACATCACCATCGTGGATACGCCAGGGACGAACGCGATTATCCGCAGCCACGAAGCGCTGACCGAGCGGTTCGTGCCGCGCTCCGATCTGGTGCTGTTCGTTACCTCGGTTGACCGCCCCTTCACCGAGAGTGAGCGGGCGCTATTGGAGAAGATCCAGGGTTGGGGCAAGAAGATCGTCCTCATCCTCAACAAGATTGACCTCTTGCAGGACAAGGTCGAGTTGCAGCGCATCGTCGAGTTCATCGAGGATAACGCCCGCATCCTGCTGGGCATCACCCCGCAGATATTCGCAGTGTCGGCGCGGATGGCGCAGCGGGGGCGGCTGAACCCGCCAGCGCGGCGGCAGAACAACGCCGATGGCACACTCGCCCGCCTGAGCGACCGCGCTAACCTCGACTACGGCCCCACCTTTGCTGCCAGCGGCTTCCCCGCGCTGGAGAAGTACATCTTCGGCACGCTGGATGAGGCTAGCCGCCTGCGCCTCAAGCTGCTCAGTCCGCTAGGAGTGGCCGAGAAGATCAGCGCCCGCTACGCCACCCTGGCGAACGACCGCCTTAGCCTGCTGAAGGGCGACTTCCAGACCCTGGAGAACATCGAGCGCCAGCTCACCCTCTATCAGCAGGACATGGAGCGTAACTTCAGCCACCGCCTCAGCCAAATTGACGCGATTATTTACGAGACCCGTGACCGCGCCGATGCCTTCTTCGACCGCAGCATCCGCATTGGCCGCATCTTCGACCTGATGCGCGCCGAGCGCTTCCGCGCCGACTTCGAGCGCGAGGTTGTCTCCGACCTGGCCGAGCGGGTAGACCGCGCCACCCAGGAGATGATTAGCTGGATGGTTGACCAGGATCTACGCATTTGGCAGTCGGTCAACGAATATCTGGCCCGCCGTCGGCAGATGAAGTCCGATGAGGCGATCATCGGGCGGGTGGGGCAGGGCTTCGACAATGACCGCCGCAGCCTGCTGCTCGGCGCGACTCAGCAGGCCCGCGACGCGGTCAGCAGCTACGACAAGCAGCGCGAGAGCGAAGATATTGCCTATGCGATGCGTAGCGCGGTGGCCCAGACCGGCCTGGCGGTGGGAGTTGGCATCATCGGCGGGGCGATGGCCGCCGCCACCAGCATCGTTGCCCTCGATGTAACCGGCATCTCCGGCGCAGTGCTGGGCGGGCTGCTGGCAGGCATAATCCTGCCCACCCGCAAGCGGCAGGTTAAGCACGATTTCCACAAGAAGATGGAGCAACTGCGCTACAGCGTGACCAGCGCGATGACCGACCAATTCCGCAGCGAACTACAGCGCAGCATCGAGCGCATCAATGAGGCGATTGCCCCCTACAGCCGCTTCGTCCGCGCCGAGCATGACAAGATGACCGCCTTCATCGCCGAGATGGCCCAGGTCAGCAACGAGCTTGCCCGGCTGCGGGCTGAGGTGGGGTAAGCCCAATTGCTGCGCGAAGCATGAAACATTCCAAAACTTGAACAACTAAGAGGCTGTTTAATGATGTCGAATTTGTACGTAGGGGCATATGGCGCACGCCCTGCCCACAAACGAAGTCAACCAAGTTTCTAAACAGCTTCTCAGGGTGTATAATACAGCCAGCGCGGAACGTCGAGCCGGGGGAGGGAGAAGCGTAAATGGCGGAGATACGCAAGTTTTACACAGTGGAGGAAGCCAATCGGATACTCCCTGAACTAACCGCGATTCTGCAGCAGATGCAGGGGGCGAAGGAGCAGATTCTCGCCCACCGCGATGAGCTTGAGCAGTTGGAGCAGGTGGCGGCCAGCAACGGCCATGCTCAACATGCTGAGGAGCTAACCGCCCAGCTTGACGCGCTGGTGCGCCTGCTCAACAATCGCCTGGAACGGCTCAACGATGCGAGCATCGAACTGCGCGACCTCGACGACGGCCTGCTCGACTTCCCCTCACTGCGTGGCACGCGGATGATCTGGCTGTGCTGGAAGCTGGGCGAGCTGCAGGTGGCCTTCTGGCATGAACTGAACACCGGCTTCACCTCGCGGCAGAAACTTTAGGGATTGCAGATTGCAGATTGTACACGCACAGGGGAATTATAATGTCCGATTGGCATAAAGCGATGAGCGGGGCAGGGCGGCGTGAGCTACTTGCCGCCCTGCTGCGGGCGGCGAACGGCAACCCAATCGCGGGCGCCGACCTGGCGATGCGGCTGGGGGTCAGCCGCCAGGTGGTAGTGCAGGATATTGCCCTGTTGCGGGCAAATGGGCGGCGCATCATCGGCACGCCAGGCGGCTACCTGCTGCTCGGCGAAGCGCTGCCCAGCACGGTCACGGCGGTGCTGCCCTGCCGTCACGGTATCGAGCAGGTGGAGCAGGAACTGAACATTATGGTGGATTGCGGCCTGCGCGTGCTGGATGTGGTGGTCGAGCACCCCCTCTATGGCGAACTACGCGGCAACCTGATGATCAACGACCGCGCCGATGTGCAACGTTTCGTCGAAGGGCTACGTGAGGGGCAGTACAGTATGCTCTCCGCGCTCACTGGCGGCGTCCACTTGCACACTGTCGAAGCCCCCGCCCAAACGAATATTGAACAGGCGCGGGAGCAACTGAA
>QHBQ01000226.1 GCA_003243865.1 Candidatus Chloroheliales bacterium
GTATTCGACTGGATACATCTTGCACCCGCTGGTGGTGCGCTGGTAATTCCACCCATCGGCGTGGCTGCCTGGCTACTGCTCTCTTTGTTGCTGCTCTATATGACCCTCCGCCACCTGGGAGTAGCCTGGCGGGCAGCATGGATAGCTTGCGCCGTGCTGCTGCTGCTGGTGGCAGCACTTTTGGTACTCGACCGCTACAACCTGACCCTGTTCGCCGCGCCGCTCGGCGTGGTGATGATCAGCGTCTATGCTCTGGCGCTGCTGCTGCCGCCCCTGGCGGCCTGGGCGCTGACGCGGCTGGGCGCAGAGCCGGGCGCGGCGGTGTTGCGGGCATTGATGCTGATTTATCTGGCCGCGTTCGCGATCAAGGCGGGGGGGATGATGCACCCGCAATTCACGATCCTCGACCACGGGCTGAGGGCGCATCAGGTGCAGGAGCTAGTCGCCGATCCAATCGCCTTCTGGCAGAAATATCAGAACGTCAGCACTGCCGACGAGGCTAACAAGGCCCGGGGCGATACACACCTGTTCTTGGGGCAGTGGAATCTGAGTATTCCGTTCCCCTATCCACCAACTGTTTACTATGTAATGGCTCCGGTTGCATTGCTGGTGCCGGGGGCGCGTAGCAACGCCGACCTGCTGCTAACTGTCTGCGACACAATCCTGGTGGCGCTGGAAGGTAGCATCGTGTTCGCGCTATATGCGATTGCCAAGCGCGGACTGGGCAGTGGGCGAGCCGGGATGTTTGGCGCGGCAATCGCGGTGTTCGCGCCAATTAGCTACCTGCATCATAGCGACGGCGATTGGACTTACATCTGGGGGGGCTGGGTTGGCCTGGTATACATCATGGCGGTGGTTTGCCTGGCCGAGCGGGCAGGTAGGCCATTGCTGTTTGTGATTCTGTCACTACTGGCCGGGTTGGCAGTGATCTCGCACCCCGCGACTGCCCTATTTCTCGGCGCGTTCGTGGCGGTGATCACGATTTTGCTGCTGTTGGGTAGGCGGCGGTGGCCGCTGGGTTTTTCGCCTCTGCCGCTGCTGCTATCGTTCATCGCTGGTAGCATCCTATCGCTGCTGTATTATGGTGTGTATATAGGCCCGATGTTCACGATTGCGCTGCCAGCAATTCTGGGCAAGGTGCAGAGTGGTGCGATCGGGCAGGATGTGCAGCACCTCGGCGCACCGTTGTTGAGCGGGTTCTGGTCGCAAATCTGGGCGCACTTTACCGGTTGGCCGGTCGCGCTAGCCGCAGCCGGTCTGGGGCTATTGCTTATACAAGTCGAAAGATCAAAGACTAAAGATCAAAGCGCTGAGAACGAGCAACGGGGCGTGATCAATTATGCGCCCAATCAGACTTTCAACTCCAGTCCCTCATCTTTTATCTTCTTTCGCTATCTGGCGGTTAGCTGGGCGCTAGTGTTCGCTCTATTCAGCCTCGCTGATCTGAAGGTTAACCTGTTGCAGCGGCATATGCTGTTCGTGCTGCCGCTGCTCGGCCTGCTCGCTGGTTACGCGCTGGTGCGGTTGATGCAGTGGGACACCCACAGCAACCAGCCGTTTACCAAGATGGGAGCCACCACCTACCACAGCGTGCTGTTCGCAGTGCTCAAGCGTGAGTGGTTCGGCTGGCTGGTGGCGGCGGCGCTGGTTGCCTTCCTGTTCGTGGTCGGCTGGGAGATCTGGCTCAATCGAGTGCTGCGCTACGTACTCCCCCCTGGCAGCGGGTAAGCTAGTAAGTGGGCAGCACCCGCGCTGTAGCGGCGAACCGTTGCTCGTCCTCGCTGATTGACAAAGCCAACGGCTGGCTCGTAAAATAGAGGCATGAGGATTGCCAATCGCCGGGCCGCGCCGCGGGTTATCGCTGAGGAGTGGCGGGAGTTCACCCGCCCTCCTCTCTATTTGTTGCTCGCCCTCGGCCTGCTACTCATCGCCCTCGCTTATCAGGTGCGGGCTGGGGCCGCGCTGCGGGTAGATCTGGGAATCGGGCCTGACCAACCATACCTGAGTGGATTCAATGGCCGCGAGAGCAACAAGCAGCTCAACTACCGATGGAGCAGTGACCGCTCAACCCTGATAGTGCCGGGGCCGGGACGCGATCAGGGTTTTGATTTGGTGATGAACATCATCGGCTACCGCCCGGCTGGCCAGCTGGCCGCCACCCTGACCGTCACGATACGCAACAACACGGTCGTCACGCTGCAGCCCTTGCCCTACCCCACTGCCTACACCGTCACCATTCCCGTCAACTTGAACACCGCCGACGATCTTGCCATCTCCTTCACTTCAAACGCCTTCTCGCTGCCCGGCGATCCGCGCGTACTGGGGGTTATCTTCGACTCATTGACGCTAATCCCCTCCCCAGGTGCGGGAATGGTGCGCCTGCCTACCAGCGTCACCGCCTGGTTGCTGCTCGCGCTGCTGCTGCTGTATCTCACCCTCCGCCATTTGCGGGTTGGCTGGCGAGCGGCCTGGACCGCAAGCGCGGCATTGATGCTAGTGGCCGCCGCCCTGCTAGTGTCCGATCGCTACGACCTGACCCTGTTTGCCTTGCCCCTGCTAACGGTGACACTCTGCGCTTACGGAATGGCGCTGCTGCTGCCGCCAGTAGTCACCTGGACGCTGACGCGGCTGGGAGCCAAGCCGAGTGAGGCAGCAGTGCGGGCGCTTATGCTTATCTATCTGGCTGCTTTCGCGATCAAGGCGGGGGGGATGATGCACCCGCAGTTCAGGGTGCTCGACCAGGGTCTCCGCGCTCATCAGGTGCAGGAGCTTATTGTTGACCCTGCCGCATTCTGGGACAAATATCAGCACATAAGCACTGCCGATACCAGTGGTGGCGCGCGCAGCGATGGACTCTCGCTGCTGGGGCAGTGGCACTTGCGGGTGCCGTTCCCTTACCCGCCGTTTGCTTACTACCTACTCGTGCCGTTTGGCCTGCTCTGGCCCAAATCGGCGGACACCGACCTGCTGATCACCGCCTGCGATACCGCGCTGGCCGCGCTGGCAAGTACCGCCGCCTTCGCCCTGTACGCGCTAGCGAAGCGGGGGCTGGGCAGTGGGCGGGCGGGGATAATCGCGGCGGCGATTGCCCTGTTTGCGCCGATCAGCTATCTACACTTCAGCGACGGCGACTGGACATATATCTGGGGTGGCTGGGTGGCGCTAGTCTACATTATGGCCGCCGTCTGCCTCGCCGACCGCGCCCACAAGCCGCTGCCATTCGCCATCCTCAGTCTGCTCGCCGCATTTGCCCTCGCCTTGCATACGGCAACTGCCCTGTTTGCCGCCGCCTTCGTGCCGCTGGCGATAGTTGGGTTGCTTGTGATGCGAAGGCAAGGCAGGTTCGGCTTTCCGCTATGGCCGCTGCTCGCTTCGTTCCTGGCCGGTGCAGCGCTATCGCTGATTTACTATGGCGCTTACATTGTGCCAATGCTGACCGTGACGCTGCCCGCGATTATCGCACATCTAGGNAGTGGGCTGGGCCAGGAGCAACGCTTCCTCGGCAGGCCGCTATTGGTGGGCTTCTGGCCGCAGGTATGGGCGCACTTCGCCGCCTGGCCGCTGCCGCTGGCGGTCGCCGGACTGGCCCTGCTGATGACGCAGCGCTGGCGGGTTGGCGGTGAAGCAGTCGAGGATGGGGTCCGCCGCTTCTGCGTTGGTATTATCATCGCCTGGGCAGGGGTGTTCGCCTTGTTCAGCCTCGCTGACCTGAAAGTGAACCTCTTGCAGCGGCATATGCTGTTCGCCCTCCCCCTGCTCGGCCTACTTGCTGG
>QHBQ01000343.1 GCA_003243865.1 Candidatus Chloroheliales bacterium
TATGCACCAACTGCAAGGTGCGCGGATTAAAATCGCCATAGGGGAAGCGGAAGTAGGGGCGCGGGTCTACGCCGGTAACGTTGCGGATTTCCTGTTCCGCGCTGGTAATCTCGCCGAATACCTGCGTATCACTGAGCACCCTGGGCAGGTGCAGGTGGTTGTAGGTATGGTTGGCGATGTCGTGACCATCGGCAGCAATCGCCCGCGCCGCAGCAGAGTTGTCGGCCACCCACTTGCCGGTCAGAAAGAAGGTGATGTGCAGCCCGCGCTGACGCAGCGCCTGCAGGATGGCGGGAATGTTGCCCGCCCCGCTGCCTGCGTCGAAGGTAATCGCCACCTCGTGCTTGCCCTTTGGCCCGCGCACGATCTGGCGGATGCCGCTCACCGGCACCAGCGTGCTGCCAGCCGTGGCCGGTGACTTGACGGGCAGCGGAGTTGCTATGTGGGTAGCAAATGCTCGTGGCTGCGGTGTCGCTATCGCGCCTGACTCCGCAGTTACCATCGGCGCGGGCGGACTGGCGAGCGGTTCAGTTGGCACTACTGCTGCCAGCGACGGTGGGGTTGGGGTTACAGGCGGCGGCTTGGGCAGCATATCCAGCGCGGTGCAGGAGGTTAGCAGCAGTGCCATGACTGCCAGGGACAGAAGTTGGCTGCTGAGGCCGCGCATGGTCGCCCTTTCTAGTTGCTTAGGCGCGCGTAGGACCGTGCGGCACACGCCTTACGCTAAAAAGATTGCCCAGCGCGGGTGCGGCTGGGCAGACGTGGCAGAGCGAAAGCGCATCAAAAATGGGTGGGCATAACAGGACTCGAACCTGTGACCTCACGGATGTGAACCGTGCGCTCTAACCAACTGAGCTATACGCCCCTGGCGTTTTTCGCTGGCCTATTATAACACTTTTATAATGCGATTGCAAGGCTGCACCTGCCTTGTCAGCCACGCACTAATCTGTTATACTGGATTAGCACGCACAGTGAGCGCGTGCGATGATGTCTTATGCCTGAACTTCCACCCACCTTCAATGGCCGACCGACCACCTGGCAGCAAGGCGAAGCGGTTGGCCCCAGCCCCACCTGTGGCGATCAGCCCCCCGCTGCGTTGCGGCATGGCATCGCGCAGTTCAATCGCGGCGAGTATTACCAGTGCCACGAAACGCTGGAGGATGCCTGGAAGGCGGAACGCACGCCGATTCGCCAGCTTTATCAAGGCATCCTACAGATCGGCGTTGCCCTCCACCACCTCCGCTACGGCAACTACGTCGGGGCGAGTAAGCTGCTGGTGTTGGGCCTCGGCTACCTGCGTGGTTTCAGCCCTGCCTGTTTGGGCGTGGATGTGGCTAAACTGATTAGCGATGCTGAGTTGGTGCAGGCGCGGCTGCACCAACTCGGCGCAGCGGCAATCGGCGAGTTCGATCAATCCACCTTTCCCACTATTTCACTGGCGGAATGAACCATAGGCCCCTCCCCAAAGGGGGAGGTTGGGTGGGGGAGTATGGTGCATCAAGCGTGGCAATAAGCAGCCAGGGCGAACAGCAGTTCGCCCCTACAGACCAACATTTCCGTAAGGGCGAACCGTTGTTCGCCCTGAATTGACGGCCACTGACCTTCCAACTTTGCTTTCAGCGAAAGGCAAATCATGGACAGCTATTATTACCGCAGCAGCCGCTATCGGATGTTCGACGATTACAGCGAACCGTTCGGCTGGTGGGGCGGCCACTGGTCGCCGCCGGTACCGCTCAGTGTCATCCAGATCATCGAGTCGGGCAGCATGAACGCGCGGATGGTTGCGCTCGCTTGGTTGATGATCGAGCGGCACAACAGCCTGATGTTCGCCTCGGAGCCGCCGATGGCGGGCAAGACTACCACGATGACCGCCTTCATTGACTTCATCCCCCGCGACCAGCGCCGCATCTATCTGCGCGGGATGTATGAGAGCTTCCAGTTCGAGGAGGATGGCAAGGGCCAGCCCCCCAACTCCTGGCTGCTAGTCAACGAGTTCAGCAACCACCTGCCCACTTACCTGTGGGGACCGAAGGCGAGTCGCGCCTTCAGCCTGCTCGAAGAAGGCTACTGCCTGGGCGGCACGATGCACGCTGACAGCGCCGAGGAGGCGGTTGCCCAGTTGCACCACGAACTAGGTGTCTCCGACGAGGAGCTTGCCCAGCTTGGCCTGCTGTTCATCGTGCGAATGTACAACACCCGTACTGGTCGCCCCATCCGCGATGAGTACGAGATGCCCTACGGCTCGAACGCAGTGCTGCGCCGCGTCGCCACCGGCCATCTGCTCTCGCTCGGTGACGACGGCAAGCTCAAGCTCAATCTGTTCACCCGCTGGGAGCGCACTGGCGACCACCACAACCTTACCCTCGAACCGCACCTGCCGCTGTTCGCTGCCCGCACCGGCCTTAGCGTGGAGCGGGTCATCGCCGAACTCGACAAGCGCGAACAGTATCTCACCGAACTATGCGCCAGGGGTATCCACTCCATCTCCGCCGTGCGCGAGGCGATTGACCGATTTAGGCATGAGGCATGAGGCATGAGGCATGAGTGTTGCAAAAACCCCCCAGTGGTGGAAATCTCTCCCTCTACTACTAAGCCCCCAGCGGGGGTTGGGGGAGAAATCTCGCCTCCTCTACTACTAAGCCCCCAGCGGGGGTTGGGGGAGAAATCTCGAAGCGACGACCATGTTTATCGCAAGCACGAATATCTAACTTACTAATCACTCAAACTGTGAAGGGAGCAATAAACAAAATGGCCCATTCAGCCAAAACACTAGGTGAACTGAAAGCACAAGGCTACAAGCCACTCAGCGTTAAAGAGGAGCTACGCAAGAACCTTATTGAGAAGATTCGCAACGGCAACGAGATTTTCCCCGGCATCATCGGCTATGAGGATACCGTCATTCCCCAGGTCGAAAACGCAATCATGTCCGGGCAGGACATCGTGATGCTCGGTGAGCGCGGCCAGGCTAAGACCCGTATCGCCCGCAGCCTTATCAACCTGCTCGACGAAGAGATCCCCGTCATTCGCGGCACCGAACTGAACGATGACCCCTTCAATCCGGTCTCCGCGCTGGGGCGGCAGATCCTGACCGAGTGCGGCGACGATACCCCGATTGACTGGCTGCCGCGCGAGGCCCGCTACGGCGAGAAGCTCGCCACCCCCGACATCACCATCGCCGACCTGATCGGTGAGGTTGACCCGATCAAAGTGGCCGAGGGTCGCTACCTCTCCGATGAACTGACCATCCACTACGGGCTGGTGCCGCGCACCAATCGCGGCATCTTCTGCCTCAACGAATTGCCCGACCTGGCCGAGCGTATTCAGGTGGGGATGCTCAACATCATGGAGGAGCGCGACGTGCAGATTCGCGGCTATAAGGTGCGCCTTGACCTTGACCTGTTCGTGATCGCTTCGGCCAACCCTGAAGACTACACCAATCGCGGGCGCATCATCACCCCGCTGAAAGACCGCTTTGGCAGCGAGATCCGCACCCACTATCCGCGCACTATCCAGCACGAGATTGACATCATGGAGCGCGAGTCGGCGCAGTACATCACCGACGGCTACAGCGTGGCCGTTCCTGCCTACATGAAGGAGATCGTCGCCGAGCTAACCCACCTCGCCCGCCGCAGCCCCGACATCAACCAGCGCAGCGGCGTCAGCGTGCGGGTCAGCATCGCCAACTATGAGAACCTGGTCAGCCACGCGCTACTCCGCGCGGTGCGTCTCAACGAGAAGCAGGCCGCCCCGCGCATCAGCGATCTGCCCAGCGTGGTAGCTAGCACTCTCGGCAAGGTGGAGTTGGAGAGCAGCGGCGATGGCCGCGAGGAGAAGGTGGTGGACAAGCTGATGCAGGGCGCGGTGCTCAACGTCTTCAACCGCTACTTCAACGCCGGTCATTTCGAGGACATCGTGCGCGGCTTCGAGAGTGGTCAGCGCATCGAGACCGGCGACCTGATGCCCACAATGGAGTACGTCAAGCAGGCGTCGAGTATCGAGGGGCTGAAGAACGCGCTAGGCAAGCTCAACGCCCACGGCAACCCCGCCGCCATCGCCAGCGCCGTCGAGTTCGTGCTGGAGGGCTTGCACCTCAACCGTCGCCTCAACAAGGACAAGGCCGAGGGCCGCGCCCGCTACCGCCGCTAAACCAACGCCGATCCCCTCTCCCCACCAGGGAGAGGGGGTTAGGGTACTTCCCCCTCTCCCCACCGGGGGAGAGGGTTGGGGAGAGGGGTGGTGAAGCGCACCAATGTTTATCGTAACTGCTATATTCACAGAGTAATGACATATTAGAGATTTGTCCAGGGTTATAGAAACGAGGCTTAATTATGAGCGAAGATAGATACCCCGGCTGGCAGTATTCCAACTGGGACGGCAGCCAGGAGATTAACCCATTCGATGCCGACGCGCTGATGGAGCAGATGTCCGACGAGTTGCTCGCAGAGGGCGACATCTGGCGGGCGCTGCGCCAGATGCAGCAGTGGGGCGCGCAAGGGCCGAACGGTGAGCGTATCGAGGGCTTGCAGCAGATGATGGAGCGGCTACGCGAGCAACGCAAGGCCCGCCAACGCGCCTACAATATGGACTCGGTGATGGACGACATCCGCCAGAAGCTGGGGCAGATCGTCGAAGCCGAGCGGGCTGGCATCCAGCGCCGCGTTGATGAAGCGCGAGACGATACCCAGCAAGGTCAGCAAGGACAACAAAATCAGCAGGGTCAGCAGGGCGAGCAGCCCGACTTTAGCAAGCTGCTCGAAAAGATGGCCCAGCGCAAGCAGGACTTCCTCAACCAACTGCCGCAGGATGTTCCCAGCCAGATTCAGCAGCTATCCGACTATGAGTTCATGGACACCGACGCCCGCCAGCAGTTCCAGGAGCTGCTCGATATGCTCAAGCAGCAGGTGATGCAGGCGCAGTTCCAGGGCATCCAGCAGAGCATCAAGGACATGACCCCCGAAGACCTGGCCGCCATCCGCGAGATGGTCAAGGACCTCAACCAGATGCTGCAGCAGCGGGCCAGCGGTATCGAACCCGACTTCCAGGCGTTCAAGGAGAAGCATGGTCACTTCTTCCCGCCGGAGATAAACAGCCTCGACGAACTGATGCAGTATCTGCAAGAGCAACGGGCGCGGATGCAGGCGATGCTCAACAGTATGTCCGCCGAGCAACGTGCCGAGTTGCAGCAGATGATGGATCAACTGCTGCAAGATGACCGCCTCGCCTGGGACCTTGCCCAAATGGGCGCCTACCTCGACATGATGATGCCGATGGAAGCTGACGGCTATCGCTTCAGCGGCAGCCAATCACTGTCGCTAGATCAGGCCATGGACCTGATGGGCCAGTTGCAGGGCATGGATCGGCTCGAAGAGCAGATGCGCGAGGCGCAGTACACTGGCGACCTGAGCGAGATAGACGCCGACCAGTTGGCCGATCTGCTCGGCCCTGACATGAAGAACCGCCTGGACCAGCTGCAGTCGCTGACCAAGATGCTGGAGGAGGCGGGCTACATCGAGAAGAAGGGCGACCGCTACGAGCTAACTCCGCGCGGCATTCGGCGCATCGGTCAGAAGGCGCTGCACGACATCTTCGCCCAGCTACGCAAAGATCGTTTCGGCAACCACGAGGCCCAGAAGCGCGGTGTAGGCGGCGAACGCACCGACGATACCAAGCGTTACGAGTTTGGCGACCCCTTCCTGCTCGACCTGAAGAAGACCATCATGAACGGAGTGGAGCGGGTAGGCAAGGGCAGCCCCCTTCAGCTTGCCCCTGAAGATTTCGAGGTCTATCGCACCGAACTGATGACCCAATCCTCCACCGTGCTGATGGTGGACATGAGCCGCTCGATGGTGCTGCGCGGCTGCTTCGCCGCCGCCAAGAAGGTTGCGCTGGCGCTCAACAGCCTGATNCGCGGCCAGTTCCCCCGCGACAACCTCTACATCATCGGCTTCAGCGCCTCGGCCACCGAACTGCAGGCNGACCAGCTACCCTCGCTGGCCTGGAACGACTTTGCGCAGGGTACCAACCTGCAACACGGCCTCATCCTCGCCCGCCAGATGCTGGGCCGCCACAAGACCGCCAACAAGCAAATCATCGTCATCACCGACGGCGAACCGACTGCCCACTACGAGCCTAACGACCCACCCGGCAGCAGGCCGGTCTTCGATTATCCGCCCTCGCCGCGCACCGAGCAACTAACCTTGCTGGAGGTCAACCGCTGCACCCGCGACGGCATCGTGATCAACACCTTCATGCTGGAGCAAAGCCCCTACCTCACCAACTTCGTGCAGCGGATGAGCAAGCTGAACAAGGGCCGCGCCTTCTATGTCAGTCCCGACAACCTCGGCGAATACATCATGATTGACTACGTGAACAGCAAGACCAAGCGGGTGCGTGGATAGGGCGAACAATGGTTCGCCCCTACACCCTCCCCTCGCTCATTGCAGGATAGAGTCAGGGTGCCGGTGTTGCGCAGCAAAATCCCCTCTCCCCACCGGGGAGGGATGCTGGTAAAGAGCAGCAAAATCCCCTCCCCGCCGGGAAGGGATGCTGGTAAAGAGCAGCAAAATCCCCTCTCCCCGCCGGGGGAGAGGGTTAGGGAGAGGGGCACTGGTGAAGCGCATCAATGCCCATCGAGACTACAAATCGGCCACCATCGTCACCGAGCTATCCTGCGGCGCAGATATGCCAGCATCGCGGAAGCCCTGCCGCTGGTACAGCTGCAATGCGGGGTTCCCTCTGTCCACCGATAGGCTGAGGCGACGATAGCCCTGCTGCCGCGCCATCTCCATCAGCGCATTGAGCAACGCGCCACCAATGCCTTGACCACGCGCTTCGGCAGCGACACCGATGCTCAGTTCTGGCATATCGGACGCAACGAAGCCATAGCCACGCTCCTCCGCACCGAACAGCCGATGCCAGGCTGCTCCCAACCTCCGGCCCTCATCATCTACGGCAACCACGCCCGCATCACCCAGCCTGCCCCAGCCTTCAAGGTACTTACGCACGGGGGGCAACTGCAAGGCATCCCGCTTGCCCATCGCCCGCGTGCCAGGGTCAACCGCTGCTGCCTCAAACAGCATATCCCACATAAAGGGTAGGTCAGCCGGTTCAGCGGGGCGGATGGTGTAGCTCATCATTATCCTCAGCAGGTGCAATTCGCTTTATAAGCATCAAGCTAAGAATACGGTGGGGAACATACAGGAGGTCTGGGGGTAAGCCCCCAGTTGCTGGCTGGCAGCAATGCTGGGGTTAAGCATCACTGCCACTATGCTTGCCAGTGCGCCCAGTACGCCGCTTACGAGCAGCATTTGTAGAGCTGCACCAGTTGGGGGCAGACCCCCAGACCCCCTCGATCATCCCGGCTTTCTTCTTAACTTGATGCCTATGGCTATATCCCAAACCCCCCTACGCCAGCATTGTTGCCTACGATACCTAAGTTTCGTACAAACGAAAATTACAGACAATTCGAGGCGGGCGGTCCACCGCCCGTCCCTACAATGATGGACTTCCGTAGGGGCGAACCGTTGTTCGCCCCCGCTGAGTGAGCGTGGCCGCTTACCAAATTACGTTTGTACGAAACTTAGGTACGATAAGCATTGATGCGTTGCACCGGTGTCCCTCACCCCAACCCTCTCCCCCGGCGGGGAGAGGGGGAACAGTTGCAACCCGCCCCTACACGGCTTCTTGCTCCTCACCTGCCTCGTTCGCCATCGCCTTGACGCTCTTCGCCTGCTTCTTCGCCTTGTACTCTGCCTTTTCTGC
>QHBQ01000461.1 GCA_003243865.1 Candidatus Chloroheliales bacterium
GGCTGGCGATGAAGGCGGTTGGCGACGCCGCTTCAAGGGGCGGGTCGAACTGCTGCGCCACCTTGACGAGCGCATTCGCCAACCGCCTTCATCGCCAGCCTGGTTGCTAACTGGGAGCTTTTCTTCCATAATTTTGGATTCTACCTTTCTGGCAGGTGAATTATACAACATTTATTGGGGAGCAAAATTGATGGGGATTGGTCGGAAGTTGCTGATCGGGGCCGGGTTGACCGCTGCATCTATAGCCTATAACGCGCTGGACAAATTGCCGCACGAACCGGACAACGATTTTGCGCCCGCCAGCGCGTTCGTGACGATTGATGGCTATCGGACCCACTTCATCAGGCGCCTACCTTCGCAGCCCATGGCCGGGCAGCCAACAATTGTGTTGGTTCATGGGTTTGGAGGGTGGACGTTCGTCTGGCGCAAAGATATTGATGTGCTGGGGGCGCATTACCCTACTTACGCCTACGATCGCTGGGGCTTCGGCCTAAGCGCCAAGCCGCGCGATTTGGAATACACAACCGAGCTATATGTGGAGCAGCTACGCGGTCTACTCGACCGCTTCGGCATCGAGCGAGCGGTGCTAGTGGGCCACTCATCGGGTGGGCCGATAGCGATCCGGGCGGCGGTGGAGCTGGGCAGCCGGGTAGTGGGGCTGGTATTGGCGGCCAGTTCCGGGCTGGAGCCGATGCCACCCGCTGTCCTGATCCGCCTGTTTGCTCGCACCCCATTTGCAACTACCTTGTTGCGAGTGCTGATCAAGTTGAACGTGTTCGGCGAGGGAATGCGCATCGCCTATTTCGACCCCGCCAAGTTTAACCAGGCGGTCGCTGATGGTTACGATATGCCAGCCCGCACTGCCGGTATAGAAAATGGGCTGCTAGGCAGGCTACGTAGCGGCAATCCCAACGCCGGTACGAAGGAGATGGCAACCCAGGTACGCACCCCCACGTTGGTCATAGTGGCTGACCACGACCGCATTGTGCCACCATGGCGGGGTCGCCGCTTCGCCGACCTTATCCCCCACGCAAAGCTGGCAATGATACATGAGGCGAACCATATGCTAGTGGAGGAATGTCCCGACGAGTTCAACCACCTGGTGCTGGATTTCGTCGGTGGTTTGTTAGAAACGATCATATGATGAACAAACTAATTGAGCATCAGCAGACGAGAAGGCGACCCTCGCGCCGCAGAAAGGCGCCGCGCTTGCTGCTGCGCTTCGGCCTGCATGTGGCGGTGGCCGCGCTGCTGGCCGCGTTGCTCTACGTCACGCCGATGGCGCTCTACATTCTGACCGATGGCACACCTATCCCCGCCTTGCAGATGTGGTGGGGCGCGTTCCTCAGTTTCCTGCTGGTGCTGTACATCGGCAAGAGCCTCTACGATACCCTCTTTTACGACCACTACAAACGCTAAATGACGAACCGCGACATAGTTGCTCTGGTCACTTCCTTCGCCTGCACCTTGGCGCTGCTCGGTCTGGATCGCCTCACCATGCCGCTGCTGACCGCCGGAGCGCTGGCGCTGCTCGACGTGGGGCGACTCGACCCATTGCGGCTGGTGGGCGGGCTAGCCCTGAGCGGGGTAATTGCCACCGCTGCCTACTACCTGAAGGCGCTGAACGTGAGTGGGGCGCTGGGCGCAGTGCTAATCGGAACGAGCGTCTTCGCCTTCGGCGGCTGGACCTGGGGGTTTCTGCTAATCGCCTTCTTCGTCACTTCCAGCGCGCTATCACACTATCGGGCGCGCGACAAGCAGGGGCTGGCGGCAGAGAAGTTCGACAAGGGCAGTCGCCGCGACTGGGGGCAGGTGCTGGCGAACGGCGGGGTCGGCGCGTTGCTGGCCCTCGCCCACCTGCTCTGGCCCTACCCCTGGCTGCTGGCTGCCTTCGTCGCGGCTATCGCTACGGTCAACGCCGACACCTGGGCAACCGAACTGGGGGTACTCAGCAAGCAGCCGCCGCGCCTGATCAGCAGTGGCAAGCCAGTGGCGGTCGGCACGTCGGGTGGGGTCACTGCGCTGGGAATGCTGGCGGCGGTGAGCGGGGCGCTGCTGATCAGCCTGGTCATCGTGCTGCTGCTCGGTGGGCGGGCGCTTCTGAGGCACCCGCAGGAGCTAACGACCATGCAGGGCATCGGCCTGCTCGTCGTCGCCCTGGTCGGCGGGCTGGCTGGGGCATTGTTCGACAGCTTGCTTGGGGCAACCGTGCAGGTGATCTACTACTCGCCCACCCGCCAGAAGGAGACCGAGAAGCGGATTGACCCCGACGGCAAAGTCAACAGCTACCGACGCGGCTGGCGCTGGCTGAACAACGATGCGGTCAACTTTCTTAGTTCGCTATTCGGCGCGGCAGTGGGGGCAGCGGTGTTTTTGCTATTTTAGCCAGGTGGCACACGCCCCATAGGCGTCAAATTAAGACGAAAGCTGAGGGTGAGCTAGGGGGTCTGGGGGTCTGCCCCCAGCTGCTGCATACTCACCAATGCTAATCGTAAGTACGGCGCTCGCCAGCTCTGGAGGGCGTAATGATGCTTAATCCCAGCATTGGTGCCAGTCAGCCGCTGGGGGCTTACCCCCAGACCCCCTGTATGTTCCCAACCCTGTTCTTATTTTGATGCCTATGGGCGTGCGCCACCCGCCCCTACAGCCGTTGTTAACTATACCTCGCACCTCGTACCTCGTACCTCGTACCTCATGCCTAGCGGTTAATGATATTGAACACCGCCGCCCAGAAGATGACCTGCACCGCCGCCGCGCCAGCATAGAGGAAGTGAGCGGCAGTGCTGTCGCGCAGTTGGATGTAGAAGCCAGCCACAAGGTTGGCAAGGATGATGGCGAGGGCAAAGGCAGGCAGGCGGAAGGCTTCGGCGATTGGCGCGGTGCGATCGGGCTGGCCGAGAGCGTTCCAGTGGACGATCAGGGCCAGTTTGTCGCTGCCGGGAATCTGGATGCAGAGGTAGGCGAATAGCGCCGCATTGATCAGCAAGGCAAGGGCGATCAGCGCCTGGGCGAGGCGGTCGCTCCACAACGGGTGGGCGACAAAGCCGCGCCGCACCGTCGTCTGGGCCGGGGTTTCGGTGGGGGCCAGCGCGTGCCTGGCCTTGAACTCGGCGATAAACTGCTCCTGATTGGTGGGCGAGATAGCGTAGACCAGCGTGTCAGTCAGCACGTAGAGCAAGCGGCGGTCAGGCGCGGTTGCGTACACCAATACGGAGTGTTGAGTGCTGAACGCTGAGGGCTGAGTGGGGATGGCCCCAGCATCCTCGTTGAATCCGCCGTCGGTGAGCATCAAGGGTGAGACTTCGGGTTCAGGTTCGGGCAAGGTGGGGATGGCGATGCTGCCGCTCAGTTCGCGGCTGACTGCTTCTTCCGGCTGCTCCAACCTGAAATCTTCAAGCTTCAATCTGAAATCGGCTTCGGCGTGGCCGATGCGGTAGCCAGGCCAGCGCAGCCCTGACCAGCGGCGCAGGCGGGGTGGCTCGTCAAGCTGGGCGGCGGACACTAGGGCGGTAATGCTCGCCATCGGCACCACCTCGCTGAGACCGCCCCAGTTGATGGTGAAGACGTTGCGGTCAGCGCTGTAACGCAGGCCGAAGTAGCCAAACAGCCAGTAGCCAAAGGCGGCGGCGGCAACCAGCAGCAGGAAGAGCAGCACGCCGAGGGCGAAGCTGCCCAGGTCAGCCACGCCATCCTGAATGCGATTATAGAGCAGCACCGCGATGCCGACAATCGCCGCAATGCTGAGAAGCAACGCCAGCACACCAAACGCCGCCCCTGCTGAGGGGGCGGCGGGCCAGCTACGGATGTTCAACGCTTTGGTGGGGCGATTTGCCATCTTAGTAAACCGGGGTCAGCCAGTGACGATACTGGGGCAGCTTGCCGCGCACCGCCTCGAAGTAGCTGTGCTGCATCGCGGAGGCAATCGGGCCAACGTTGCCACTGCCGACGGTGCGGTGATCCACCGAACCGACCGGCGCGATTTGCGCGCCGGTGCCGGTGAGAAACAGTTCGTCGGCGGCGTAAAGCTCGGTGCGGTCAATCGTGCGTTCTATCACCTCGAGGTTTATCTGTTCGCGGGCGAGGGTCATCACTGTGGCGCGGGTAACGCCTTCGAGGATGTTCTCGGTCACCGGCGGCGTGATCAACTTGCCACCGCGCATCATGAACAGGTTCTCGGCGCTACCCTCGGAGACATGGCCCTCCATCGTGAGCATAATTGCCTCATCGAAGCCGTTTAGCTGCGCCTCGCTCTTGGCAAAGGCGGAGTTGACGTAAGCGCCGTTAATCTTGCTGCGGGCAGGCAGCATATTGTCGTCAACCCGCCGCCACGAGGAGACCCCCACCTTGAGCGCACGGTCAATATCAATATAATCGCCGAACGGCTGCACAATGATGCTGAGGTCGTTGCTCAGGTTGTGCAGACGGACGCCAATCACCTCGTCCGACTTATAGAAGGTGGGGCGCACGTAAACATCTTCGTGCAGATTGCTGCGGCGCACTAGCTCGATGGTGATGTCGCAGAGGTCTGACACCGAGTAGGGAACTTGCATCAGCAGAGTCTTGGCCGATTCGAGCAGACGGGTATAGTGCTCGGCCAGGCGAAAGAGGTAAAGTTGGTTATGGTTATCGTTCCAGTAGCCCCG
>QHBQ01000520.1 GCA_003243865.1 Candidatus Chloroheliales bacterium
AATCCACGACCCGATGTTGAGGGTACTGAAACCACCGTAACCGCATCTGGCGCTGACCTGAACCTGAGCTTCAATCCACGACCCGATGTTGAGGGTACTGAAACGTAGCACCATGCGCTGGATCTCCAAAGTGAAGGCTTGCTTCAATCCACGACCCGATGTTGAGGGTACTGAAACGACTTGTACAACCGTTTCAGCGCCACATTTCCGATGGTGCTTCAATCCACGACCCGATGTTGAGGGTACTGAAACTGGAATTGCTCATTGCCATTGCCGATCAGCCAGGTGCTTCAATCCACGACCCGATGTTGAGGGTACTGAAACCGTTGGCAGAGGGTGAACGAGTTGCCGGAGATGCCAGCTTCAATCCACGACCCGATGTTGAGGGTACTGAAACACGCCCAATCCGCGCAAGCTGAACGAGCTACACGACAGCGCTTCAATCCACGACCCGATGTTGAGGGTACTGAAACTCGTATTCGATAACATTCAGAGCGAAAGAGAAGCGAGCTTCAATCCACGACCCGATGTTGAGGGTACTGAAACAATCAGATGCTCCACCGCATACGTCGTAATCCAGGTGCTTCAATCCACGACCCGATGTTGAGGGTACTGAAACATACGCCACCGGCGTCGGCTCCGGCGGCCTGAAATACAGGCTTCAATCCACGACCCGATGTTGAGGGTACTGAAACTCCGAACATGATGAGCATTCGCAGACACGCCTTCCGCTTCAATCCACGACCCGATGTTGAGGGTACTGAAACAGTTTCGCCAACATTTTCTCTAGCGCACGCACCCCCATGCTTCAATCCACGACCCGATGTTGAGGGTACTGAAACACCCTCACAGCACTCAATCCATGAAGATAGTCATGAGCTTCAATCCACGACCCGATGTTGAGGGTACTGAAACCTCACCACCTTCCACCAGCAGCAGATGCCGAGGGTGCTTCAATCCACGACCCGATGTTGAGGGTACTGAAACGGTTGCCAGAATAAATACGCTCCAAAAACGCCAACCAGCTTCAATCCACGACCCGATGTTGAGGGTACTGAAACGCTCGACCTTTCCGCCTATCTGGATATTCAGTACATGCTTCAATCCACGACCCGATGTTGAGGGTACTGAAACTGCAGGTTGAAGCGCCTCTCCAACTCCACCCTTGAGGCTTCAATCCACGACCCGATGTTGAGGGTACTGAAACATATACCCCTACCGCGAGGGCAAACACCGATAAGCTTCAATCCACGACCCGATGTTGAGGGTACTGAAACCTGGGCCAGCAGCCCCGCCGCCAGGATATTAGTTGGCGCGCTTCAATCCACGACCCGATGTTGAGGGTACTGAAACCTGAAGATGCACGGGGGCGGGATTGCCTCAGACTATGCGCTTCAATCCACGACCCGATGTTGAGGGTACTGAAACTGCCTAGGTCGGCAAGGATGTCGGTCAGCGGACGCTTCTGCTTCAATCCACGACCCGATGTTGAGGGTACTGAAACCCTCTTTCTGCGGCATTGCCGCACTTGTGTATGTGTAGCTTCAATCCACGACCCGATGTTGAGGGTACTGAAACCCCGCACGGCGCAGAGGAAGGCAAGGGCGTACCCGGCTTCAATCCACGACCCGATGTTGAGGGTACTGAAACAGCGCGACAAAGGTGCAAAATGGCTATCAGAACCCCAGGCTTCAATCCACGACCCGATGTTGAGGGTACTGAAACTCGGATGAGCGGAAGATGAAGTGAACGCTGGCTTGCGTGCTTCAATCCACGACCCGATGTTGAGGGTACTGAAACCAGTGGTAATGGCGGGCGATGCTACGATCCAGCCCAGCTTCAATCCACGACCCGATGTTGAGGGTACTGAAACACACCCCATCGCCCTTGCCGTACAGCGGCTTCAGCAGCTTCAATCCACGACCCGATGTTGAGGGTACTGAAACCCATATCTGCGCCGTTGGTTGCTGCTGGGGTTCGCTTGCTTCAATCCACGACCCGATGTTGAGGGTACTGAAACGCCCGCTGGCTGCCACTACGCGATTGCCAGCGGTTGGGCTTCAATCCACGACCCGATGTTGAGGGTACTGAAACTGATTGCATCATCAACTATGCTCATGCCAGGTTCTTCGCTTCAATCCACGACCCGATGTTGAGGGTACTGAAACACGGACTTGACCCCCTCCACCAGCAGAGGGATTGCGCTTCAATCCACGACCCGATGTTGAGGGTACTGAAACCCCCTGATAACATCCTGTTCTGGCCTACCCACGATTGCTTCAATCCACGACCCGATGTTGAGGGTACTGAAACCTACTGGCGTAGAGACGAAACAGATGAGGTAACGCGGCTTCAATCCACGACCCGATGTTGAGGGTACTGAAACTGCGGCCAGCGGCATAGTTGCGCGTGCCGACATCGTAGAGCTTCAATCCACGACCCGATGTTGAGGGTACTGAAACGACAGCCAGAAGGCAGACGCAGTGACCGGCGAACTGCTTCAATCCACGACCCGATGTTGAGGGTACTGAAACGCCACCGAGCAGATGCACATCGCGGCCTGCGAACTCAGCTTCAATCCACGACCCGATGTTGAGGGTACTGAAACCTTCATTGACAATCGTACTCTCCCGCGCGGATACCCGCTTCAATCCACGACCCGATGTTGAGGGTACTGAAACACCGTCGCCGGGGTAATGGATGACTATCTTGCTGATGGCTTCAATCCACGACCCGATGTTGAGGGTACTGAAACTTCAGCAGCAACGTTGCAGAGGCGAAAGCGCGATTTGAGCTTCAATCCACGACCCGATGTTGAGGGTACTGAAACCCTTGCTTGATGAAAGACCTGCCGCCGCATACCCCCAGCTTCAATCCACGACCCGATGTTGAGGGTACTGAAACTGTTCGACAATCTTCACTGCCGTTTTGCTCATTCGAGCTTCAATCCACGACCCGATGTTGAGGGTACTGAAACGCGCACCTGGTGCCAGGTTAGCGCACGGCTGATGCGGCTTCAATCCACGACCCGATGTTGAGGGTACTGAAACTCTGCGCGGTGTGCAAGCAATATTGATAACCGAGCGGGGCTTCAATCCACGACCCAATGAAGCAGAAAGAAGAAGAGAAGTGAGGCTTGACGAGCGGGATCACAGGTCATTGGTGCTCTGGGCCACTGACTGCGCTGAGCATGTACTTCCATACTTCGAGGAGATGTTCCCGGGAGACGACCGACCTCGGAAAGCTGTCGAAGCAGGGCGTGCCTGGGTGCGCGGTGAGATAACTTTGAGTGATGCGCGCGCCGCCGCATTTGCCGCCCACGCCTCCGCCCGCGACGCCGATCAAGCGGCTGCCCGTGCCGCCGCCCGCGCTGCCGGTCACGCCGCCGCAACTGCCCATGTTGTCGGTCACGCCACTCACGCTGCCGCCTATGCTGTCACTGCCGCCACCTATGCCGCCGTTTCCACCGACGCCGCCGCTGCCGCCACCAAGGAACGTGATTGGCAATACCGACACCTTCCGGAGCACCTTCGGTCAGGAGCGTTTCTCGCCCGAGACGATAACTGAGGGCCTGTGTCGGCCCTGCAATCTACTACCGGCTAATGAGGGGACTGAAACACCAACCACGCTTACCCACTCGTGTTACATTGCCGCCTGCAATCTACTACCGGCTAATGAGGGGACTGAAACTGGGTTTGGTGTCGGGGATGTTCTCGTCAACGAAAATGGGGCATCAATCTACTACCGGCTAATGAGGGTACTGAAACGATCACCGGCGCGGGCAACAACTATGCGTTCAGCCCCTTCAATCAACGACCCGCTAATGAGGGCACTGAAACAGCCTTAGCTCGATCAGTCTCGCGACCAGCGTGACCAGGCTTCAATACACGCCCCAATGTTAGGGGTACTGAAACGGGTTGAGCAGGTTCAGCGGGTGAGGACAGATGTACGCTTCAATCCACGACCCGATGTTGAGGGTACTGAAACGGGCAGTCGGTAGCGTTGTTGGTCATCTCGCGGTGGCCGCGCGAGGTTACTGCAGTGGCGGCCGAGATGCTGTTTCAGAGCATGGCGGGTGAACAGGGTTAGCCTCTGCTTGCGTCGGCGAACTCTAGGGTGGTATAATCCCGCCACCGCATTTTGTCCCACCGCTTTGGAAAGGCATCCATTACATGGCTGAACTGAAGGATTTGCAGAAGGGCGCACAGGTGCGCGGCATCGTCCCTGATGTTGCTGTGACCATCGTGGATGCGACGCGGCTGGGTTCCGCTGCCGTCAACCTGACCTATCGCAACGAGCAGACCGGCGACATTGGCAGCCGGTTGGTGCTGGGCTTCGATGTTGGCGGGTTGACGGTGGAGCGCGACGACCGGCAGTGGGCCTTCGACGGCGACGGTGCCCGCTTCCGGCTGGCGCTGGAGGCGCGGCGCATCCAAATGGCCTTCATGTTCGACACTTTGCTGGGCATTACCACCTCCAAGGTTGACCCTCTGCCGCATCAGATTTCCGCCGTGTACGAGCGACTGCTCAAGCAGCAACCGCTGCGCTTCCTGCTTGCCGACGACCCCGGCGCGGGCAAGACCATCATGGCGGGCCTGCTGATTAAGGAACTGATGCTGCGCGGCGACCTCGAACGCTGCCTGATCGTCGTTCCGGCCAGCCTTGCCGACCAGTGGAAGGTGGAGATGCAGGATAAGTTTAACATTGACTTCCGCATCTTCGGTCGTAGCGAGATTGCCGACGCGCACGGTAACCCCTTTGCCAACGATAAGCTGGTCATCAGTCGGCTCGACCTGCTCAAGCAGGACCAGAACATGGAGCTGCTGCGCCAGAGCGATTGGGACCTTGTGGTGGTGGACGAGGCGCACAAGATGAGCGCTACCTACGACTCTGCTGGTGGCCGCCGTGAGACTGCCCGCTACAAGCTGGGCAAGCTGCTCGGCGAACACACCCGCCACCTGCTGCTGATGACCGCCACGCCGCATCGGGGCAAGGATGAGGACTTCCAACTGTTCATGGCCCTGCTCGACCCCGACCGCTTCGAGGGCAAGTACCGCGCGGAAGTGCATCGCAAGCAGGATGTAAGCGACATCATGCGCCGTCTGCTCAAAGAGGACATCCTCGACTTCGATGGTCGCCATCTGTTCCCGGAGAGGTTCGCGGACACGGTCAGCTACCAGCTGAGTCGCGGCGAGGATGGCAACCCCAGCGAGCATGAGCTTTACCGGCAGGTGACCAGCTATGTGCGTGAGCAGATGGGTCGGGCCGAGGCCATTGTGCGCGAGGCCGAGCAGCAGAAGGCCACCGGCGATGGTGACGGCAAGACCAGGGGCGCGGGCGAGGCGAAGCAGCGCAGCTTCGCGATTGGCTTCGCCCTCACCATCTTGCAGCGCCGCCTGGCCTCGTCGCCCAATGCCATCTACAGGTCGCTCAACCGCCGCCGCGAACGGTTGGAGAAGGCGCTGCGCGAAAAGCAGACCGACGGCTTCAATCTCACCGCCATTGCCTATCTGCCCGAAAACATGGATGAACTGGATGACCGCTCTGATGAGGATGCTGAAGTGGCCGAGCTGCTCTCCTCGGCTAGCGCGGCTACCAGCCTGCGCGAGCTGCAACAGGAGATTGACACCCTCACGCACCTGGAAAACATCGCCAAGACGCTGGTGGATAGCGGCAGCGACAGCAAGTGGCGCAGGCTGCGGCAGGTGTTGCTCGAAGAGCCGGAGATGCTCGACCCGCACGGCCAGCGCTTCAAGCTGGTCATCTTCACCGAACATCGTGACACCCTTACCTACCTCAGCGACAAGATTGGCGAACTGATGGGCAAGCAGGCGATTACCACCATCCACGGCAGTATGCGCCTGGAAGAACGACTTGCCAACCAGGACGAGTTCGTCAACAACCCCGATGTTCGCTTCCTGGTCGCCACCGACGCGGCGGGCGAGGGCATCAACCTGCAACGCGCCGCCCATCTGATGGTCAACTACGATTTGCCCTGGAACCCCAACCGCCTGGAGCAACGCTTTGGCCGCATCCACCGTTACGGCCAGACCGAAAAGTGCTTCTGCTGGAACCTGATTGCCAGCGACACCCGCGAGGGCCAGGTGTTCGAGACCATCCTGGGGAAGTTGAATGAGATGCGCGAGGCGCTAGGTGACCGCGTTTTCGATGTGCTTGGCACCCTGTTCGAGGAAGCGCCGCTGGACAAGCTGGTGATGGGCGCGGTGCTTAAGAGTGAGCAGGATGATGGCTATATGCAGCAGGTCATCGAACTGGTGGATAAGGAGCATTTCGTCAAGGCGCTGGAGGAGAACGCGCTCAACAAGGAAGACTTCGGCCCCGGCATCCTGGCCGACATCAAGGAACTGGTGCAGCGCGCCGAGGTCAGCCGCCTGGTGCCTTATTTCATCGCCTCGTTCTTCCTCGAGGCGTTCCGCAACCTGGGCGGCGAGGCGGTCGAGCGCGAGGCGGGCCGCTACGAGATTAAGTTTGTTCCCAACGAATTGCGCGCCCGCGCCAGGCGCAACGGTCACCACATCGTCACCAAGTATGCCCGCATCTGCTTCGATAAGGCCGACATCGCCGCCCCCGGCCACAGCCGCGCTGCGCTCAAGGCTGAGTTCATCGCCCCCGGCCACTCGCTGCTCGATACCGTGGTCGAACTGCTGCTGGAGCGCGAGGGCAGCCTGCTGCGCGAGGGCACCATCCTGGTAGACCACCGCCCCGACGCCCCCGCCAACCCGCGGGTGATGTTCTGCGTGCGCCAGGATATTACCGACCAGACCGTCGCCACCGCCAGCGGCCCGCACGTGGTTTCCAGTGCGCTCAACTTCGTGGAGATTGATGCCGACGGCAACACCGAAGCCACCCGCCAGGGGCCATACTTGGACTATCGCCCGCTGCAGCCCCATGAAGTGGCGACGGCAGCGCAGATTCGCCACGATTGGCTCAGCCCCGATGTGGAGCAGATGGCGGTCAACTATGCGATCGGCCAACTGCTGCCCGCCCAGTTGCAGGAGGTCACTGCCGCCCGCACTGCCCTGCTCGCCAAGACTGAGCAGGCGGTGCGTTTGCGCCTGGAGCAGGAGATTGTCTACTGGGACTCGCGGGCGCAGCAGTTCAAGGAGCAGGAGCTGGCGGGCAAGCAGCCGAAGATGAACTCCGAAGCCGCCGCCCGCCGCCGCGACGAGCTACTCGCCCGCCTCGATAGCCGCATGGCGAAGCTGAAGCAGGAGCGCAATATCGGGGCGCAACTTCCATTGGTCGTCGCGGGCGCGCTGGTCATCCCCGCCGCGCTGCTGCCCGCCGCGCCCCAACCCGCTGCCGACGGCGAGGATGAGTTCCAACTGCCCTACGGCGGCGACCCCGCTGCCCGCCGCCGCATCGAGCAGCTTGCGATGGCCGCAGTGATGGAGGCGGAGCGGCGGATGGGCTTTGAGCCATGCGATGTGTCGGCCATCAATCGTGGCTTCGACATCGAATCGCGCTCACCGCGCGACGCATATGGCCGCCCCGCCGACCCCGACGTTCACCTCCGCTTCATCGAGGTCAAGGGCCGCGCCGCCGCCGCTGATGTCGTGACCATCACCCGCAACGAGTGCATCGCCGGGCTGAACAGCGAAAACGACTTCATCCTCGCCATCGCTCTAATCGCGGCAGACGAAGTGGTTGCCCTCTACTACGTCCCCGACCCCATCCACCGCATCATGCCCGCCCAGCCCGACTGGTCGCTGATCTCGTTCGACGCTGACATCAAGCAGCTACTCGCTTATCCCGGAGTGCGAAAGTTGCTCTAACCACCAGGTTGATTAACCAAGCCCCCAGCGGGGTTTGGATGTTGATTAACTAAGCCCCCAGCGGGGGTTTGGGGGAGAATGGTGAACCCCCCACCAAGCCAATCGTAACCGTCAACCCATTCTACAATCAGGAGACCCTGTCCATGACCACCAAGAAACTCATCGAAACCAGCCTGCCGCTCGAGGCCATCAACATTGCTTCCGCCCGCGAGAAATCCATCCGTCACGGCCACCCCTCAACCCTGCACCTGTGGTTCGCCCGCCGCCCGCTGGCTGCCTGCCGCGCAGTGCTGTTCGGCCAACTGGTGGACGACCCCGGCAGCCTGCCCGATGAGTTTCCTACTGATGAAGATGTGCGCGGCGAACGCGAACGCCTCGCCAACATCATCACCGACCTGGTGCAGTGGGAGAACAGCAACAACCAGGAAGTGCTGCACAAGGCCCGCACCGAGATTGCCCGCAGCGTGGCCCGCGCTCATGGCGTGAAGTTGCCCACTGCGCCGACTGCCGCGCAGGTGGCTGATGCGCTGCGCCAGTACGCTCCGCCGGTGCTGGACCCCTTCTGCGGCGGTGGCTCCATCCCACTGGAGGCGCAACGCCTCGGCCTCGAAGCGCACGGCTCCGACCTTAACCCGGTGGCGGTGCTGATTACCAAAGCGCTGATCGAGATCCCGCCCCGATTTGCCAATCGTCCGCCGGTGCACCCCACCCGCGCTGCCGACCAGCGCACCATTGCCCATGACTGGCGTGGCGCACAAGGGCTGGCTGAAGATGTGCTCTATTACGGCGAGTGGATGCGCGACGAGGCGCAGAAGCGTATCGGCCACCTCTATCCCAAAGCCAAGCTGCCAAACGGTGGCGAGGCGACGGTGATTGCCTGGCTGTGGACGCGCATAGTTAAATGCCCCAACCCTGCCTGTGGGGCAATGATGCCGCTGGTGCGCTCGTTCGTGTTGTCCAGCAAGAAGGGCAAGGAGGCGTGGGCCGAACCGCAGATTGACCGCAGCCAGCCGCTGCCGCGCATCAGCTTCGCTATCCGCAATGGTGGCACACCGCCCAGCGGCACGGTCAATCGCAATGGTGCCACCTGCATTGTCTGTAACACGCCGGTTACACTCAACCATATTCGCAATGAAGGTAAAGCGGGTCGAATGGGCGCACAGCTAGAGGCTATCGTCGCCGAGGGTAAGGGTGGACGTATATACTTGCCACCTAATGATGAGCAAGTTGCTACCTCTGAGCAGGCTGTACCAACTTGGAAACCAAGTAATGAGCTAGTCGGCAAGGTTGCGGTCAGCGTTCCACTCTACGGGATGCGAACCTTCGGCGACCTATTCACCCCGCGCCAGCTAGTCGCGCTCACCACCTTCAGCGACCTTGTGACCGAGGCGCGAGCGCAAGTGCTACGCGACGCTTCCGCCGCTGGGATGCACACCGCCGAGGTCTCGCTCGACGATGGCGGCAACGGTGCGGCAGCCTATGCCGATGCGGTGGCTACCTATTTGGCTTTCGCTGTCGATAAAGTCGCAGATCGTAACTCTGTAATTACTTCGTGGGCTAGTAATCGTGAGCACGCACGAAACACATTCGCAAGACAGGCGATACCTATGGTTTGGGACTTTGCTGAAAGTAATACTTTTTCGGATTCAAGTGGCAACTATTTTGGTGGAATTGAGAGCATCTACAGTGCTCTTAATATAATGCCTACTGAGCGTGATGGTCTGGCAAAACAAATTGATGCTACAGTAATGAAGGAAGATAAACCACCTGTAATATCTACAGACCCACCATACTATGACAATATAGGCTATGCAGACTTGGCCGACTTCTTTTACGTCTGGCTGCGCCGCTCTTTGTTTAACGTATACCCACGACTACTAAGCACAATGCTAGTACCTAAGAAGCAAGAACTAGTTGCTACGCCATACCGCTTTGAGGGTGATGCAACTGCTAGTGCAAAAGAGAAGGCAAGGAATTTCTTTGAGGTGGGTCTGCATAAAGTGTTCGCTCAAATGCAAAATCAGCAGGCTGCCGATTACCCTCTAGCTATTTACTACGCATTTAAGCAGGCGGAGAATGAAGATGAGGATGAGGATAATGACGATTCTAAGGGTGATGTTATTGCATCTACTGGCTGGGAAACAATGCTAGAAGGTCTACTTAAGGCAGGTTTTCTAGTGACTGGTACATGGCCTATGAACACTGAATTGGGCAGGCGCATGGTTGGGCGAGGAGCCAACGCCCTCGCCTCCTCAATCGTGCTAGCCTGCCGCCCCCGCCCGGCGAACGCGCCGATGAGCACGCGCAAGGACTTCCTGCGCGCCCTGCGCCAGGAGTTGCCGGGCGAACTGAAGGTGCTGACCAGCGGGCGGGTTGCGCCGGTGGACTTGCAGCAGGCGGCCATCGGCCCCGGCATGGCGGTCTACTCGCGCTACGCCCGCGTGCTGGAGCCGGATGGCAGCGCGATGAGCATCCGCACCGCCTTGCAGCAAATCAACGAGGTGATCCAGACCTACTTCGCCGAGCGCGAGGGCGAACTGGATAGCGATACCCAGTTCTGCCTCACCTGGTACAAGCAGTACGGTACCATCGCCTCTCCCTACGGCGTGGCCGAAACCCTGAGCAAGGCTAAGAACGTCTCGATTGAGGCACTGGTGCGGGCAGGGCTGCTCAAGTCGGCGGGCGGCAAGGTGCAACTTTACCTCGCCAGCGCTGACGTATACAAGGGCGAATGGCAGCCGGGTGAGCAGCGCATGGTCAGCATCTGGGAGGCCACCCACCGGCTGGTCGCCGCGCACAGCAGTGGCGGCAATAAGGACGCCGCCCGCGTCGCGATGCGCCTCGGCGCGGTCGGCGAGCAAGCCCGCGACCTGGCCTACCAGCTCTACGTCATCGCCAACGACAAGGGCTGGGCGCAGGAAGCGCTGGGCTACAACAGCATGGTGGCCGAGTGGCCCGCCATCCGCGATGAAGCCAACAAGTTGGCAAGCCAGCCCACGCTGTTCGGCGTGTAACCAAATCCGTAGGGGCGCATCGCCGTGCGCCCCGGTCAAGGGCGGCATCGGGGCGGGCAACATCGGGGCGGGCGGCGACGGGGCAGGCAACATCGGTGCGGTGCGGCAACGGGGCAGGCAACATCGGGGCGGGCGGCGACCCGCCCCTACGGGGGATGCAATCACCGTGCGCCCTGGCCAGGGCGAAACAACGTAGGGGCGCATCGCCGTGCGCCCCGGTCAAATCGTAGGGGCGCATCGCCGCGCGCCCCGGCCAAGGCGCATCGCCGTGCGCCCCCACCACAAGGGAACAAACCGATGAGCAGATACGACCCCGAACGTCATCACCGCCACACAATACGCTGGCAGCAATGGGATTACCGTCGCGTCGGCGCGTATTTCGTCACCATTGTCAGCTACGGACGTGAACCGCTGTTCGGCACTATCACAAACGGCCAGGTAAGCCTATCGCCGTATGGTGAGATTGTGCAGGCCGAGTGGCTTAGTTCACCTTCGGCCCGCTCCAATATCGAACTCGATGAGTTCATCATAATGCCTAACCATCTTCATGGTATCATATGGATAACCGAACAGGGAGATGAGGGCAGGAGCACGATGGCCTGGTCGCTAGGTGCGATGGTAGGCGGGTTCAAGGGCGCGGCCACCAAGCGCATCAACGAATTGCGTGGAACGCCCCGTGTACCTGTCTGGCAGCGTAACTACTACGAGCGCGTCATCCGCGATGAAAGAGAACTGGCCGCCACCCAACAATACATCATCAACAATCCGGCCCAATGGGATGAAGATGACGAAAACCCATCCAAACATCCGTAGGGGTGCATCGCCGTGCGTCCCGGTCAAGGGCGGCAATGGGGCGGCATCGGGGTGGGAGGCATCGGGGCGGGCAGCGACCCGCCCCTACGGGGATGCAATAGCCGTGCGCCCCGGCCAAGACGAACCAACGTAGGGGCGCATCGCCGTGCGCCCCGGCCAAATCGTAGGGGCACAACGGTGCGGGCAACATCGGGGCGGGCGGCGACCCGCCCCTACGGGGATGCAATCATCGTACACCCCGGCCAAAACCAACCGCCGTAGGGGCGCATCGCCGTGCGCCCCGGCCAAAACCAACCGCCGTAGGGGCGCATCGCCGTGCGCCCTGCCACCCAATCAATAGGAGCGATCATGACCAACCTGGTTCCCTGGCGCGAAGTCGTCCAGCCCCATCCTGATGTGCAATCAGGCCGCTACCAGCAGGCCGAGTTCGCCGCCGACCTGTCGCAGGTACGCGCCGGTAATGCCACCAGCGAGTATCAGGATGCCGCCGAGTTCTTCCAGCGCACCTACCTGACCGCCGGTATCCGCCGCCTGCTGATCGCCGCAATCAAGCGGCTGCGTGGCGAGGGCGAAGCGCCGGTGGTGCAACTGAAGACCGCGTTCGGCGGCGGCAAGACCCACACCATGCTCGCCCTCTACCACCTGCTGCGCTCGCCGGAGCAGTCGGCCAGTGTGCCAGCGGTGCGCCAGCTAATCGAGGATGCGGGCGGGATGCCACCCGCTGCCCGCGTCGCGGTCATCGTCGGCACCAGCTTCAGCCCCAACGAGCCTTCGCAGACGCTGGCGCAGTATGGCACCGAGGTGCACACCCTCTGGGGCGAGATTGCCGCGCAACTGGATGGGCTGGCGGGTTACAAGCTAGTCGCCCAGTCCGATGCCGCCGCCACCTACGCTGCCGCTGACGTGCTGCGCGCCCTGTTCAAGCAGGCTGGCCCCTCGGTCATCTTGATAGATGAGCTAATCGCCTTCATGCGCGCTCTATCCGGCAGCGCCAAAGCGGGCAGCGCGGGTAGCTTCAGCAACAATCTCAGCTTCATCCAGGCGCTGACCGAGGCGGTGCGCACCAGCCCCAATGCGATGCTGATTGCCTCCATCCCTGAATCCGAGGAGGAGCTAGGTGGGCAGGAGGGTCGCGTTGCGCTCAACCGCGTGGAGAAGGTGTTTGGCCGCATCGAGGATGTGTGGCAGCCGGTCGAGGTGCAAGAGTCGTTCGAGGTGGTGCGCCGCCGTCTGTTCGGCCCGATTGCCAATGAGGCCGCCCGCGATGCTGCCGTCGCCGCCTTCGCTGAAACCTACCGCAGCAACCCCAGCGACTTCCCCAACGAGTGCCGCGAGAAGGCATACGAGCAGCGGATGCGCAGCAGCTACCCCATCCATCCCGAAGTGTTCGACCGGCTCTACGAAGACTGGGCCAGCCTGGAGAAGTTCCAACGCACCCGCGGCGTGCTGCGCCTGCTCGCCAAGGTTATCCACCATCTGTGGCGAAGCGATGACCGCAGCCTGATGCTGCTCCCTGGCAGCATCCCGGTGGAGCAGAGCGATGTGCGCGGCGAGCTACTGCGCTACATCGGCGAACAGTGGAACAGCGTCATAGACGCGGACGTAAAGGATGCCAGTCAGGAGCTAGACCGCCAATCACCCCGTTTCGCCAACGTTCACGCCGCGCAGCGCATCGCTCGCACAATTCTGCTCGGCTCGGCTCCCGCCCGCAACAAGAAGGGCATCGAGGGTGTGCGTATCAAGCTCGGCGTGATGCAGCCCAGCGATGAGGGCGGTATCGCCGTCTACGCTGATGCGTTGCAGCAAATGGGCAGCAAGTTTGCCTACCTCTACGGCACGGGCAGCAGCTACTGGTTCGAGGTGCAGCCCAACCTCAACCGTACTGTCGCTGATCGTAGCAGCCGGATGCGCAGTGGTGTGCTGGCCGAGCTAGAGCAGCGCATCAAGCGCTGGAACACCCGCGACAGCAACTTCGCTGGCGTCCACCTCGCCCCTGCTGGCAGCGCCGATGTGCCAGACGAAGACCGCGCCCGTCTGGTGGTACTCTCGCCCGCCCATTTGTTCACCAGCCGCGACAGCGAGAGCCGCGAGAACAGCGACGCGATTGCCGAGGCTAAGAACATCCTGGAGAACCGCGGCAGCAGCCCGCGCCGCTATCGTAATATGCTCATCTTCCTCGCCGCTGACGCCAACGACTATAATGCGCTCGAAACTGAGGCCAGCCGCTACCTGGCCTGGAAGTCTATCTGCGACGATAGCCTCGGCCTCAACCTCGACAAGGCCCAAATCAAGCAGGCCAATGAAGCCCGCGACCAATCGAGCAGCAAGCTGGACAGCCAGTTGGAGGATACTTACAAGTGGGTCATTTTCCCCACCCAGGAAGGCACCGCCCCCATCGAGTGGGAAGCGAAGAAGCTCAGTGGTTTTAGCGGCACAGCAGTGCGCCGCGCCTTTAGCGCCGCCGAGCGCGACGGCCTGCTAATCAGCAAGTGGTCGCCCATCGGCCTGGACCAGGAGTTCAATCGCTATCTCTGGCGGCAGAACGAGCGCGAACAAAAGCCCAACATTTCAGTCAAGACCCTGTGGCAGCAACTCGCCACCTACGTTTATCTGCCCCGACTCAAATCGCCGGAAGTGCTGGTCGAGGTTATCCGCAGTGGCGCGGCCAACCAGGACTTCTTCGGCTACGCGATGGGCTACGATGCCGTCAGCGACAAGTATAAGGGCCTCTACTTTGGCCGCCTGCCCGCCAGCGTGACGATTGATGACTACAGCGTACTGGTTGACCATGAAGTGGCCCGTCGCCTAACCGCGCCCGCCAGTGTCCCCGCCGAGGGTGTAAGCGCGGGCGGCAACGGCAGCGGCGGCATAGTGCAGCCGGTCGCGGGCAGCAGCATTGCTTCCGGCAGCGGCACTAACCTATCTGTCCACGAGCAACCCGCCGCCTATCCCACCTCGGCTACTACTCCCGCCCCGCCGCGCAAACCAACCCACTTCAGTGGGCGGGTCGAGCTACATCCGCTGATGCTCGTCTCCTCCGCTGGGCGCATCACCGAGGAGATCCTGCAGCGGATGCCCGGAGCGAATATCACTGTTCACCTCGACATCGAAGCTGAGTTGCCCGAAGGTGCCGACGAGCAGACCCAGCGTACCGTGATGGAGAACGCCAACGTACTTAAGTTCAAGGATGCCGACTTCTCGTAGCCGAAGTTCAGCAGGGCGAACAGCACTTCGAGGGCGAACAGCAATTCGCCCCTACGGAAATATGCCCGATACGGGCGCAAGCAGGGCGAACAGCGATTCGCCCCTACGGAAATATGCCCGATACGGGCGCAAATGCTTTACTCATACGCGCTGTTAAGTCGCACACCCACCCTGAGTGGCTCTCTCGATGTCGTACTCATCCTATCTCTTAGAGCCTATCCGAAAAACCGTTTTCCGTCCTTAGGGGCGAATTGCTGTTCGCCCAGTTTTCGGATAGGCTCTTACCTTGACATTAAGGATATTAGTTGTTATAATCATCTCAGACCCATACCCAGGGGTATGGGTGTCTCGCGGAGATGCCGGGATGAATACAAATGAACGGACGGGGCTGACCGGGCGGCGCAGCGACCATAGCAGCATGAACCATGATGCAATGCAAAGCTATGCTGCAGCAAGCGATGCGACAATGGATCATGCCGCGATGGAGCGTGACGGCGCGGCAATGGCAGGGATGGACCATGCCAAGATGAAGCACGGCGGCATGAGCCACGATATGTCCGACCCAGCGATGGCGAAGGCAATGGAAGCGGATATGCGCAACCGCTTCTTCGTCGCGCTGGTTCTTACCATCCCAGTCATCCTTTATTCACCGTTGGGCCAGAGCCTACTGCACATCACCCTGCCAACGCCCATTCCAGTCAACTGGCTGCTGCTCATCCTGACCACACCAATCGTGTTTTGGGCAGGCTGGATATTTGTGGGTGGCGCATTCAGCGCACTGC
>QHBQ01000064.1 GCA_003243865.1 Candidatus Chloroheliales bacterium
GGCGCAGGCAGCGGCTTCAGCGCCACTCTCAACCGCCCCGATAGCCAGGTCCCCTATAAGATAACCTTCCAGGGTCGCCTCACCAACAACGCTGGCCAGCCAATCACCGTCGCCACCGCCTTCAGCTTCAAGCTCTACGACGCGCCCAGCGGCGGCAACCTACTATTCACTGAGAACGCTACCATCACCCCTGACGCGCAGGGGTTGCTCACCTACCAGATTGGCACCGCTACCGCCATCAACATCACCCTGGTGCAGAAAATGGCGAACAAGCTCTATCTCGGCGTTACGGTCGGCAGCGATGCGGAGATGAACCCGCGCCTGGAGCTAACCTTCGCCCCTTACGCTGGCAGCCTCATCCCTGGCGCGGTAATTCAGGCCAGCCTACCCCAGGCCAGCCAAGCCTACTACGGCGTGGTCAACGGCATCAACGACGACTACACTGACCCCAGTAACGTGGGCCTGTTCGGGCGCGGCGCACAGGGCGTGTCGGGGGCCAGCACTGCAGGCTACGGCGTGTTCGGCAACTCGTCGGGCAGCAGCGGCAGCAGCCAGAGCGCGGGCGTTGTCGGCCAGAGCACAGCTGGCAATGGTTACGGCGGCGTGTTTACCGACACTGCTGGCAGCTATGGCAGGGGCATAAAGGGTACGGGTAGTACGAGTGTTGGCACCGGTGTAGAAGGCTCTGGTTATAACGGCGTGTCTGGTTTCGGAACTATCGGCGTGGTAGGCGCCGCTGACAATACCGCTAGCAGTGAGGGGGTAGATGGCAGTGCCTACAGTGGGACAAGTTCCAGCGTTGGCGGTCTCTTCAATAGCTATCAAGGTAGTGCCACCAACGTTGGTCTCCACGTATTTGGCAAAGGCACTGCCACTGGTGGCTTCTCCACCGGCCTCGGCTACGGCATGATGGTGCGCTATGACGGCAAGGCTCCGCTGCACGCGGGCGATGTGGTGGTTGCCGATGGCAACAACTCGCTGCTTAATGACACCCAAATCCTCGGCGTGGACAAGGCTAGCCCCAGCAACGCTGCCGCCGCCCTCGGCATCGTGCATCATCGCTATCTGCTGGCAATACATTCCGACCTCCCTGGCAAACCCAGCATCCCGTACACCGACGACCAGGCCACCAGCTTCGGCGCGGGCGACCTGATCGAGATTGTCATCGCCGGACAGGCGCAGGTGAAGGTAGACGGTCAGGCGCATATCGGCGACCGGCTTGCCATCACCGCTAGCGGCAGCCTGAGCGCGGCTAAGGGGAGCGGAGAGTCAATCGGCAAGCTGGTCGGCCTCCCCGACAAGGATGGCTACGCCACCGTGTTCGTCAACCTAAAGTAGGTCAGAAAGGATAAAACGATGAACCTCAAACGCAAACTCCACCGCCGCCTATCGGGAGTTATCCTCAGCCTGCTCATTGCTGGAGTAGCGCTGGCGGCAAACTCAGCCAACTATGCCATCAACTGGTACCAAATCGGGGCCAGCGGTGGCTCGAACCTGGCCTCGGCCAGTTATCGTCTCAGTAGCACAACCCTGGGTCAAGGGCTGGCGGGCAAGATGCAGAGCCAGAGCTACGCCCTGGCCGCTGGCTACCAGAAGGACTTCACCCCGCCGCAGCCGACCAATACCCCCGGCGGCCCGACCAGCACGCCGCACCCCAGCTTCACCCCGATACCAACTTTTACGCCTGCGCCCACCAACACACGCGCACCCACCAATACGCCTGGCGGACCGACCAATACACCGGTAGTCACCGTTACCCCCGGTGGGCCAACGCCAACCGATTGTTCCAACCCGTTTGTGGATGTCAGCGGCAACGTCTTCTACTATGCCATCCATTATCTCTATTGCCGCGGTGTGGTCAATGGCACTGACCCCACCCACTACTCCCCGGCAGGCACGTCTACGCGCGGCCAGTTTGCCAAGGTGGTAGTGCTGGGCTTCGGCACGCCATTCTACACCCCACCCGGTAACCAGGACTTCACCGACGTGCCGCCCAGCTACTTCGCCTACGTCTACATTGAGACCGGCTTCCATGCGGGCATCCTCAGCGGCTTTGACCCGAATGGCTGCACTGCACATGGGGCAACCTATCCCTGCTACCTACCCAACCTGCCGATCACCCGCGCCCAGCTCACCAAACTGGTGGTCAACGCCGCGCACTATCCGCTCTTTACCCCCACCGGCGGCGGGCAGACCTTCAGCGATGTGCCTAACACCAACATCTTCTACGTCAGCATCGAGACGGCGCACTACAAGGGGGTAATCAACGGCTACCCCGATGGCACCTTCCGCCCCAACAACAATATCCGTCGCGACGAGATGGCTCAGATTGTCTATAAGGGTGTCACCACGCCGTAGGAGACAGCGCTGGTCGCCAGATGGCGCGCTGAAGTGCCGCTAAGAAAGAAAGATGCCGCCCCGTAACAAGGGCGGCACCTTTATTCATCCCCTGTTTATCCCTTATCACTCCGCCTTCCAGTACACGCCTGCCTCGCGGTGCATCAGGTTGGCATCCACCAGATAGCGGCGGATGATGCAGTGGTCTTCGGGGTAGAAGCCCTTGAGGATAGTATCCACTTCGCGCTCAGTATAAGTGCGGTTCGGCTCGAACGCTTTGGCGACCTCCTCGATGATGTACATCTGCCGCTTGAATCCCACCGGCATGGCGACGATCCGTCCATCCTTCATGAAGCGGCTGAGGGTCCGTTCGCGCTCATCCAGCTTTGCCCTGGCTGTCGCCGGGCGTACTTGGGCCTGCAACTGGTGCAGCGCGGTGATAACCTGGGGCATTCGCTTCAAATATTCAAGATTGAAGCGCACCTGTTGCGGCTGCGGCTCACTGCCCGGCCTGGTCGCTGCCCACTCGGTTATGGTGATGATGCCTGCATTTTCCAACTGGCGCAAGTCGCGCTCCATCGCCGCCGCCTTCATGCCGGTTGCCGCGCTCAACTC
>QHBQ01000146.1 GCA_003243865.1 Candidatus Chloroheliales bacterium
ACCGCCGTCACCTTCTTGCGCCCGTTGTTGCGGGCATACTCGAAGGCATATCGCACCACCCGTTCGCTGCCACTGGTGCTGATCGGCTTGATGCTGATCGCCGAGTCGGGGCGGATGGTTGCGCCGTTATGTTGCTTAATCCAGGCGATTAGCTCCACTGCCTCCGGCGTATCCTTGTTGAACTCCACTCCGGCGTAGAGGTCTTCGGTGTTCTCGCGCACTACCACCAGGTCAATATCGGTGTAACGCGAGCGCACTCCCTTGTAGGTCTTGCAGGGTCGGACGCAAGCGTAGAGGTCGAGCGCCTTGCGCAAGGCCACGTTTACGCTACGGAAGCCCTTGCCCACCGGCGTGGTAATCGGCCCCTTGATTGCCACCTTGTTGCGCCGAATGCTGTCCAGCACATGGTCGGGCAGCACGGTGCCATACTTCTCCAGCACCGGCAGGCCCGCCTCCTGTACGTCCCAGTTGAATGGCACGCCGGTTGCATCCAGCACCCGCTGCGTCGCAGCGCTAATCTCCGGGCCGGTGCCATCACCTGGAATCAAAGTAACATCATATGCCATCCTCGTGTCCCCTCCCTTTGTGAATTACAGATTGCAAATTTGTGCCGCCATTATAACGAACCAACATCGCCCAGGTCAAGAGTGCCACTCCCCGTTACCTTCATCTTTAATCTTTAATCTCTCATCTTTAATCTCACGATGCTTGACAGCCCCGCGCAACGGTGATATACTGGCAGCAGCAACTATACATAACATCAGTCAGAGCGAAGGACGAGACCTTGCCCCTGAAGATACTGCACATCAGCGATGTTCACCTCGGCGTGGAGAAGTACGGTACGCTCGACCCCAGCACTGGCCTCAGCAGTCGCCTCGGCGACTTCTTGCGTTCGTTCGACCAGGCGATTAACACGGCAATTGCCGAAGAGTGCGACCTGATGGTGTTTGCCGGTGACGCCTACAAGACCCGCGACCCCAATCCGACCATCCAGCGCGAGTTCGCACGGCGCATCCGCCGCCTCAGCGATGCCAACATCTCCAGCTTCCTGCTGGTGGGTAACCACGACCTGCCGCTGGCCTCGGCACGCGCCCATACGATTGAGATATTCGACACCCTCGGCGTAACAGGGGTAACGGTTGCCCGCCGCCCCGGACTTTATAGTGTAGACACCCGTAAAGGCGCAGTGCAAATCGTCGCTATACCCTGGGCCACCCCTCACTCGCTGCTGACTAAGGAGCAGTTTCGCAGCATCGGCATCGAGCAGATGAACAGGGTCGTCGCTGACGTGATTGACCAGAAGATCGAGGAGGCGGTTGCTAGCCTCGACCTCAGCGTTCCCGCCATCCTCACCATGCACGGGACGGTTAGCCACGCCGTCTATAGCAGCGAACGCGACATCATGCTGGGCAAGGATGTGGTGGTGCAACTCAGTTCACTGACTAATCCAGCGATTAGTTACGTGGCGCTCGGCCACATCCACAAGCACCAGGTGTTGCACGACGACCCCGCGGTGGTCTACTGTGGCAGCCTGGAACGAATTGACTTCGGTGAAGAGGGCGAACCCAAAGGCTTCATCATCGCCGAGTTCGAGCAGCGCAACAACCCCCAGCCGGGCTATAATCACTATGTCGTCACCGCCGCCGATGCCCGCTTCGTTGAAACCGACGCCCGCCGCTTCTTCACCCTGAAGGTGGAGGCGGCTGTGGACAACCCAACCGAGGCGGTGCTGCGGGCGATTGAGAAGAACCGCAAGCAGTTGGAGGGGGCGATCGCGCGCGTCATCATCAGCACCAGCGTGGAACACGCCCCCGCCCTGCGCGACGCCGACATCCATCGCGCGCTGTACGCCGCTGGGGTCAACTATCTTGCCTCCCTCACTCGCGAGGTGGAGCGCGGTGAGCGGATGCAGGGCCGTGACGGCGTCGTCGAGCAGCTAACCACCCACGAGGCGCTGGCCCGCTATTTCAAGAATATGCGCAAGCTACCCCCGGCAAGGGTGAGCCGCCTGTTGGAATACGCCGATGAGATCATCGAGGCTGGTGGGGCAGCCGCGGCCACTGCGGGCAACGAGCTGGCCCCGAACCGTGACGGCGCGGGTGAGTAGGAATAGTATCTGTCTGCGGCGGCGTACTATTGCGCGGCCAAAACAATTGCGCTATAATCTTACGTAACCAGGATAAACCAGCCATCCGCGGCCAGTTAGAGGGGGGCAATCTGCACATGGCTAAGTTCAAACTGCAAGAGGCGTGCAAGGGTGCCAAGCAAGCGCTAGAACACGGCGACAGCGAACGCGCGATCGCAATGTGCCAGCATATCGTGCGCTATTATCCGCGCTGTGTCGAGGCATACCGCCTGCTCGGTGAAGCCTACCTTGAACGCGGTGACACCGCGACCGCTGACAAGTTGTTCAGCTACGTGATGCAGGCCGACCCCCAAAATGTGCTGGCTCACATCGGGCGGGCGATCATCCGCGAGGAGCGGGGCGAGATTGATGCGGCGATCAGCGAGTTCGAGCGGGCTTTCGAGATTGACCCCGCGATTGGTGAACTGCGCGGCGAGTTGCTCCGGCTCTACACCAGCCGCTTTGGCACTGAAGGCGCGAAGATCCGCACCAGCCGGGTCGGCCTGGCTCACCTCTACGCCCGCGACTACCTCTTCCCCCAAGCGGTCAACGAGTACAGCGACATCCTGCGTAGCGAGCCGCGCCTCGATGTGCGCGTCGCGCTTGCTCTGACCCTATGGCGGTCTGGCAACGATGCGGCCGCCGCCGACTTGTGCAATGCCATTCTCCAGCAGGTGCCGAACAATATTCAGGCCAACCTTATCCTTGGCCAGATCTGGCTGGCCCAGGGGCAACGCGACGATGCCCTCTCCCTACTACGGCGGGCGATGGATCTCGACCCCGATAACGCCTTGGCCCGCGACCTGTTCGAGAGCCGCGTCGGGCGCATCATGCTCCCCCCGCTTACCTACTATGCCGCCGAACTGCCGCAGTGGGAAGGTAGCGAACTGAGCGCCAGCCGCGAACTGCCGGTTGGCCTCATTGAGGTAGTGGCGCTGGAGGAAGACGCGCTGCCCTCAGCCACGGGCGAGGCTGCGACCGCCCCGCAGTGGGAAGCCCAGCCAGTCGCGCTCAACGCCGCTGAAGTGAGTGAACAGTTTGCCACTGCCGAGCGGCAGATGGACGCCGAAGCGGATGTTGACCAGAACCTGGTCTGGCTACTCTCTGAAACGCCGCCAGTTGAGACCCCCTATCTCACCGGCAATGGGCAAGCAGACAGCCACGCCCCCGTGCCTGAACTTCAGCGCCAGCGGCTCGACCGCAGCGAGTTCTTGCAGCAGCTCGCTAGCGCCGGTTTGGGTCTCACCCCCACCCACACTGAAGCCAGGTCGAACGAGCCGGAGCAGCAGGCCGCGGAAGGCGGTCTGGGCCGCCCCCCCTTGTCAGCTACCCCTTCAGAGGAGGAAACTATGCCCGCCCCTAGCTATGCAGAGGATGATGAGCAGGGCCGCACCTTCCAGTTCGACTGGGACAAAGAGGGCCTACCCGACTATCTCAAGGAGTTCGCCCTGGGCGAGAGCGGTAGCCGCGTTGCGGCTGAACCAACTGCGGCTAGCCAGGCGCAGGCCGACGAGGCCGAGGGTCTCCCCTCGTGGCTGACCCCGGCTCAACCCGCCATCGCATCGCAATCGCCCGCGCCCGCCGATGAAGGGCTACCCCCGTGGCTGGTCCCGGTCCCAACGCAGCCAACGGCAGAGGCAATCCTTGCGAGTGATGCCTCGCAGCCAGCGGCAGCGGCTACCCCATCAGTGGCAACTCCCCCACCAGCCGCTCCGCTGGCTCCCACAATGCCGTCACTTGCCAGCGCCGCTTCCGGCCCCGACTTGACCTGTCTGCCCGATTGGCCGATCAGCGCCCCGCCTGGCGACCAGCCTGCCGCCGCGATGCAAGCAGCGCACGGCCAGCAGCCAAGCGACGGCAATGTTGACAGCGAAGGGCTACTCGCGCAGTTGGCCCTGGCCCAGACTGAGCCGCCAGCCCCGGTCCAACCGCCACAATCGGCCCCGCCCGCCGACCTGATGCCGCCCCCCAGCGAGGTGGCTAAAAGTAATGAGGATACGGCGGGTGTGGATGACATGGATGATGACGCAGATATGGAAGGGCTGCCCTCGTGGCTGACCTCCACCCCTCCACCTTTCGTCGCAGAGGCACCGCCGCCCAACTCATCGCCCGCCCCCCCGATGCATAGCAGCGAGATGGCTGGCCTCGACAGCCCTGACAGCACGGAACTCGATAGCATTGATGACTATGGCCTGCCTTCATGGCTGACCCTGGAACCGAGTGCGCCCATGCCGACGACCAACCCACCCCCAGCGACGCCGCCCAGAGGCCAGCCCCATACCTTCGCCGAGGCTGGGCCAACGCCCATCGGGACGGACCAATCCGACCTCCAGCCAGTCTCGGCGCCGATTGACGATCAACCCGCGCCCCCTGACCCAGCCGCCTTCGCCAACTTGCCGCCGTTCAACTTTGACGACGTTCAGTCCACAACTCCCAGCGGGCAGCAGCCCGGCACGGCTGATGCCGCCGCGCCCAGCAGCCTGCAATCTTTCTCCTTCGGCGCTGCTCCGCCCAGCGATGAACTTGAGGAACTTGAGGATTTCGTTGACTTCCTCAAGCCCGTCGCGCCCGCTGCCGTGGCCCACTCGCCGATTGCCTCCCTCGCCCCACTGCCCGCCAGTAGCTTCGACAGCGCCCCGCGCGTGCAACCGCTCTCCCTGGCCAGCACTGCCCCGCCAGCGGCAGCGCAGGATAATGGTCTGCCTTCCAACCCCCAGCCATTCTCCTATGACGATTCCGCCACTCCCGCTGGATCGCTATCGGAGCAGACGGCCATCAGCATGAGCAGCGATCCGACAGTGCTACCCACCGCTGACCTCGCCGACTACCAGTTGCCCGCCGACCGCCGCCTCTTCTCGCTTGAAGGTGACAGCGCTGCCCAGCGTGCTACCGATAACAATTTCGACTTCACGCCCTTCAACTCCGATGAACTGATGCCTGAGTCATCGCCCCAGCCTGCTAATTCAGCCGCCGAACGCCCCGCGACGCTCGAAGCCGACCTTGAGCAGCCAGGCAACGTTGATGTGCGCGGCTCCAGCTTGCAGCAGTCGGCCAACCGTGAGCCGAGCGTCGCGGATGGCACTGTTTCAGTGGTTACCAAGTTGCGTCGTCGCAAGAAGGAGCTTGAGCTTAACGAATCCACCGCTGCCGCGCCAGTCGCGGCACCGCCAGATGGCGCGTTGCCAGCGCCGCCCGCCAGTGAAAGTGGTAATGAGCTAGATCAGTCCGGCCTCGACCTCAGCCCCAAGCAGCGGGCCTATCTGCTCGGCGAGGAAGTGCCTTCCTCCGGCCTTGAAGCAGCGCACCTGGTGCAGCAAGAAACCGGCACTGGTGACTACTTGCTGGCGCAGGAAAGCACCCCGACCGAGGAGCAAATGCAAACGGCAATCGAGCGCGATTTTGGGCCAGCAGCCAGTAGTGATGAGGGGACTACCGCGTTTGCCGATGAGATTGATGCGGCGTTTCAGCGCGGGGGTAGCGGTGCCTATAGCCCGGCTGCCGAGATGCCAGTAGATGCCACCCCGCCTGCCGCTGAAGCTGTTGCAGCGGATACGACTGCGATTGTTGAGCAGGAGCCATCGGCGCGAGAGCCGGTCGCT
>QHBQ01000309.1 GCA_003243865.1 Candidatus Chloroheliales bacterium
CGAGTTCGGCACGCTGATGGTGCCGCGCCGCGGCCCGCTCTTGAGCAAGGTGAAGGGCGCGGCGATGATGTCCTGGGCATAGAAGCGATTGCTGGCCGAGAGGTCGCCAACCATCGTAAAGCCAGGGAGCGTCGCCAGCGCAAGGTTGATGGCCCGCCCCACACCGGTTTCCAGCATCCCGCCGCACCAGACCGCGATGCCATTAGCGCGGCAATAATCGTGGATCGCCAGCGCCTCAGTAATGCCACCGACCCGTCCGCGCTTGATGTTGATGATGCGGGCGGCGTCTAGCTGATAGGCTTTGCGGGCATCATCGCGGCTGCGGATGCTCTCGTCGAGGCAGATGGGGGTGGCAAGCTGGGCCTGGAGGGTGGCGTGGTCAACGATGTCGTCCTCACCCAGCGGCTGCTCGATAAGCAGCAGGCGATAATCGTCGAGCGCCTTCAGCGCAGCAAGGTGGTGGGGTGCGAGGGTGTAGGCGGAGTTGGCGTCCACCTGTAGCGGCACATCGGGGAAGCGGGCGCGCACCGCCGCCGTGGGAGCCACATCGCGCCCTGGCTTGATCTTGATTTTGATGCGCTGGTAGCCCTGTTCCAGAAAGTCGGCGACCTGCTCCACCAGCGCGGCGTCATTCGCGGCGATGCCGATGCTCACCCCCGCTGGCAGTTGCTGGCGCACCCCGCCGAGATAGCGCCACAGCGGTTTGCCCACCTGCTGCGCGGCGATGTCCCACAGCGCGTCCTCCAATGCCGCCTTCGCCATACGGTTGCCGCGGATATAGGCGAAGCGGGCGGCGTAATCCTGGGGGCTATCCACCGGCTGGTCGAGCAGGCTGGGGATGATGTAGTCGGCCAGGATGTGGCGGGCGGTGGTATTGTCCTCTTCATTATATAGCGGTTCGCTGAACGCGCTGCACTCGCCCCAGCCAGTCAGCCCATCTGCAGTGTGCACAGCGATGAGCAACACCTCGCGCACGCTCTCGCGACCAAAGCTAGTCTCGAATGGGCTAATCAGCGGCATTCGCAGGGTGCGCACTTCGATGCGCGATAGCTTGATCATTCGGCGACCCCCACCCTTGCGGAAGTTGAGTGCATTATGCACCTGGCTGCTGGCCTCTTCGACACAATCTATGCCTTGCTGGCCTCAAGCTGGTAAAACACCCGCCGCTCCGCGCCCTCGTCGAGGCGGGTCATGCCGGTGATGATGTAGCCGCGGGCGAAATATTCCTGAAACAGATGGCGGGTCTGCCACCGCCATTCAAGCGCCACCTCCAGGTCGGCTTCCTTCAGGTTTTCGATGTAGGCGGGGATCTCCGCCCAGGCCAGCGCGGTGCCGACATCGAGGCGCAGGCCAACCAGCCGCCGACTGGCGGGGTATGGCTCGGTGACGGTGATTAGCTGATGATCGGGAGGAAGCTGGAAGCTAGGCTGGTCGGGTTCGTCAATCAACATTGCTGCCGAGTCGTAGGGGTCCGGTTCGGCGAACTTCCTGCCCCACAGCGAGGAAGGGTGGCGGGCGGGGGCAAAATCGGGGCGAGGGCCGCTGACGCGGGCCATCACGCGGGCGGAGCGCAGCCACCATTCGGTGCTGAAGCGGTCGGTGGGCAGCCCGGCGTGGGTGGCGCTCTGCATCTCGCCGTAGAGGTTGATCACGTACTCGCGAACGGTGCAGCCGAGCTTGACGATGTTGAACCAGGCGTTGCGCGCCACCAGCGGGTCGAAGGTCCAACTCATCAGCTCCAAACCCTGGGCCATTGCCGCTTCGCGTTGGGCCAGCTTGAGGGCGCGACCAATCCCTTGCTCCTGATACTCCGGCAGCACTGCCAGCATATCGGAGTAGTGGTAAGGACGACCGCCCCGTAGCCCGGTCCAGCCCAGGGCGAAGCCGATCATATGGTCGCCATTCAGGCTGCGGATGAACGCGCCCAGCACGATACCGCCGCTCTTGATGATGGCGGCAATGCTGTGGGCGGGGATTATATCTTCAGGGGCGAAGCCCCAGGCCGCCACCTGCAAATCGGTAACGGCGTGGCACTCGGCGATGCCCTTGACTGGCCGAATCTTGATGCTCTGCATTATCCTGCTCCTCGAAGTTATGGGACAGTCCGATTATAACATAGCAGGAATTAGACCGGGTAGACCCGCCCCACCGCGGCGACCTTCAGCGCGGAGTGAGCGACATCGAAGTTGTCGGGGTAGTGGTAGAGATAGAGCTTATCGGCAAGGCCAGGGCGGGCCGCCGCATAGTCACGCAGCGCGGCGTAAGGGGAGTGACCGGGGCCGTAGGTGGACTCGTGAAACAGCAGGTTGGCCTCAGCCAGCCACTCCACCAGCGCAGGCTCGAAAGCGGTGTCGCCGCTGAATGCCACGCAGCGGCCATTATAGTAAACCCGATAGGCGGCGCAGGGGATATGGTGAGTGGTCAGCCGCGCCTCCACCTCGATGCCACTATCGCCGATGGCCTTGCGCTGGCCGGGGATGACGATGCTAGTCCTGTAGAAATCGGAGAATTGGTTCTGCACATACTCGCCCGCTTCGTTGAGCGACTGGCCGAGACCAACGTAGAGGCGCTGCGGCCAGACCGCCGCCATTACCGCCGGGTGCGAGACGAGGGTGGGCCGACCCACCCGCTGGGCGGCAGCTTGCTCCGCCGCGCTGTAATCGCGGCTGGGCGCAGTTTGGGGATTGCGGGCAATCCGGTGGTTGATCGCATATTCGAGTAGCCCGCCGCTGTGGTCGTCGTGCAGGTGGCTAATGATCGCGTGACTGGTCAGCGGCGGGGAGAGATAAATGCCGCTGATCTCGCTCGCCTGGCGCATCAACGCGCCGATATAGGCGGGGCAGTCGAGTAGCAGGCGGTGTTC
>QHBQ01000483.1 GCA_003243865.1 Candidatus Chloroheliales bacterium
AAGGGTCTGGTGGTGTTTGCCCCACCGGTCTTGCTTTGCCTGTGGGCGGCGGCGAAGTTCTGGCGCACCCACCGCTGGGAGGCAGGGCTGATTGGTGTCCTCTTCTCGGCCTTGCTGATTTTCTACTCTGTCTACTTCTTCTGGAATGGTGGCAATAGCTGGGGGCCGCGGTTTCTGCTGCCATTCCTGCCCTTGCTGATGCTGGTCAGCGGCGCAGCGTTGCAGAGTTGGGCGCAGTGGCGACCAGGCCAGCGCTGGGCCTACGCCGGATTGGTGCTGGCTGGGGTGCTGATTTCCATACCTGGCGCGCTGACCCCATTCTCGGGCAGTTGGATATATGGCTACAATAGCCAGGATATTTCTCTGTGGGGCCAATTGAGCGACTTTTCGCCTTCCTACTCACCGATAGCCCATGCTTGGGAGATGCTCTGGCGCGGGTACGTTCAGCCGTTTGCCATGTTCCAGCTCTCCTACTATCACTTCCCCGCCATTGCCGATCACCTTGTTCCCGGCCTGATTATTGCCTTGATTGGCATTGCCGCAGTGCAAGTGGCCCGCATCTATGCTACTCGCCCTCTTCAATCCGCCGCCACCGCTGACGATGCACTCCAGCTTGCTCAAGCTGTTCACATCGAAGCTGCTACGGCTGGCTGACCCGCTGTATCCCACAGATCAGGTATAATTGCTGCACTGTTTAGAGGCGTGTAAACCTGCTTTCCAGAAAGGAACATGATGCAAAAGATTACCCGTCGTATGGTCAAGGATTACCTAGCCACCTTTGAGTGGTTCAGGGAGCCAGCCAAGCAGGGCTACCTCGCCACCGCCATAGATCGCTTCACCCATACTCTCAACCTCATTCCCCGCCTGCCCAATCCTGAACAAGTCAAGGTACTGGAGATCGGTGGTATGCCCTACTTTATGACTGTGCTTATCGAAAAGTTCTTCGGCTACGATGTCCAGGTTGCAAACGAGCCAACCTATGAGTACGGTGGGGAGAAGAATCACCAGGTGCTGGCCAACGATCATGGTGAGACCTATGATATTCGCTACAAGACGATGAACATCGAGTATGACCCCTGGCCCTACGAGGATAACAGCTTCGACCTGGTCATCTATTGTGAGGTGATCGAGCATCTGGTATACGACCCCACCCATACGTTGGTTGAGGCGCATCGGGTGCTAAAGAAAGATAGCGGTAAGCTGCTGATCAGCACCCCCAATGCCCTTTCCTATATGGCCTTGCTCCAGATGCTGCGTGGTGAGAACTTCTTTCCGCCCTACGATGGTTACAGCCACTATGCCCGCCACCACCGCCTGTTCAGCACCGACGAACTAATCCATCTGTTGAGCAAGGTCGGCTATGGTGTGCATACCTGCTACTCCGTCTATGACACCTCCTACTCGCACCCCCGGCGGCTCGACCCGCTGATCAAACTCCTGATGCGGCGGGGGATGCTGAAGAAGCGGCTGGACGTTATATACCTGCTGGCAACCCCACACGGCGAGGCTAGATACGCCTATCCTGACAGCCGCCCCTATATAATCTACCAGGATGTACAGGGCTATCGTCGCATCATTCGTAGCACCGTGCGGATGGCAGATGAGGAGAGCGCCCAACTAGTGAACGGATTCCACGAACTCGAAGGCTGGGGTGGCGGCCTGCGCTGGACTGGCAAGGAAGCACGCCTCTTCCTCAAGCATACCAATGAGCAGAGCCTATCGCTTACCTTCTACAGCGGGCTGGCCACCCGTGGGGACAAGGTTAACGGTAAGGTGACGATCGGCGACCAGGGCAATGTGCATGAGGAAAGCCACCCTTTCACCGTTTCTAGCGACACCTGGCAGACTATCACCTTCCCCGTGCCTGCCGATGCGCCCGCAGAACTGCTCGTGACAATCAGGGTTGACAACCCGATGATACCAGCTCAGTTGGACAAGAACTCGCAGGATGGGCGGGAGCTTGGCATCGCAGTGAGGGAGATCGCGCTACAGAAGTAAGCGCATCATTACGCTTCCATTTTAGCCGCTCATGGCAAGCATTGTAATTTGACAAGCATAGCTGCGCCTTCTATAATTCAATAACTAATTAGTGGATAGCAAACAGGAGGATTAGCAGTTTGAAGAAACCGGCTTGGCTGGAGAAGTTGCTTCTAGATCACTGGCTGACCGTGCAATCGGTCAGCAGCTCGTTGGTGCGTTTCCCCACCGGAGAAACCTGGAAGAAGACCCCCGCGCTGCTCAAGCTGCGCCGCTACCTGAACGCCAAACGCGCGTTGCAGGCGGTCGAGCGCGGCCAGGCCAAAGTTACCACCTTCCCCACCTATCTGACCATTGATCCGTTCAGCGCCTGCAACCTGCGCTGCCCACTGTGTGCCACCGGCAACGGCTCGAATACGCTGAAGAAGGGGCTGTTGCAGGTTGATATGTTCCGCCACATCGTTGACGAGATGGGTACCTATCTCTACAACATTGACCTGTTTAATTGGGGCGAGCCGCTGCTGAACAAGGACATCTACGAGATGATCGCCTACGCCCACAAGCGCCACATCCTCACCTCAATCAGCAGCAACTTCCACTTTTTCGACGAAGCAGCCGCCGCGAAGATGGTCAACTCCGGTTTGGATTATCTCATCCTCAGCATTGACGGAGCGACACAGGAGACCTACGAGAAGTATCGGGTTGGCGGCGATCTCGAAGTCGTGCTGAACAACGTGCGCACCCTGGTGGAGACGCGCAAGCGGTTGGGCAAGAAGACCCCCTATATATTCTGGCAATTCCTAGTCTTCCGCCACAATGAACACGAGATTGAGCAGGCGCGAGATCTCGCGTTGGGCCTGGGCGTTGACGAGTTCAAGACCGAGTACGCCTACCTGCCATTCGCCACCCGCGAGGAAGGCGAACGCTGGATCCCCCGCCAGGAGCAGTACACCCGCTATAGCCTGAAGGAGCTTGAAGTTATCTGGGCGACGAAGGAAGTGGAGGAACGGGAGCGTGCGGCGCGAGAGGCGGCGGAGCAGGAGCGGATGCTGGAGGAGCGTGCCCGTGAAGCCCGCGCCGCTAATGAGCGGCTGCGCCAGGAGCGTAACGGTGGCGCTGCCACCAGCGCGATGCCGGGTCGTGGCCCTGGTGCCGCACTTGAGCTGCTGCCTGCCAAGCCTGAGCCGGTTGTGGTTGCCGCGCCACTGCGCCGCCGCCTGGCGAATTGCTCCTGGCTCTACATCACCACTACGGTCAACGCTGACGGCAAGGTCTATCCCTGTTGCGTGACCACCCAGAAGGAAGATATGATCGGCGACTTGAAGAAGAGCGATGGCATAACCACGCTGTGGAACAGCGAAACGTACCAGGCGGCGCGGCTCTACAGCACCCGCGAAATTGAGACCGGCATCGAAACCGTCTGCCACCGCTGCCCGCTTGCGCCCGCGCCGGGGCAAATCGGATAACAGTCCGCGGGGGCGAACAACGGCTCGCCCTTACGAAGGTCACGGCTGTAGGGTGAACTGCTGTTTGCCCTATTTTCTTGCCACCCACCCCCTTATCGGTTATAATACCCCTTGCAAGTTGCAGACGCGCCTATTCCGCTCCGGACAGGCCCTGCGCGGCGGGATGCCTCGAACCTCGTCAGGACCGAAAGGTAGCAGCGATAAGGGGCTAACCGGGTGCCGCAGATCAGCCTGTTCGGAGCAGAGCAGGCGCGTCTCCGTGTCGGTCATGAGCCAAAAGTGTCGCGGCTGCTGAAGCACGTTAATCTAAGCCCCCAGCGGGGGTTTGGGGGAGAAATCTCGCAAACTCGACCATGCTAGCTCTAGCACCATCGCGTATTGCAAAGCAAAAATGGTTACGATGAGCACCTAGACTGGGCAAGATTCTCCCCCAACCCCCGCTGGGGGCTTAGTAGTTAAGGATGGGCAAGATTCTCCCCCAACCCCCGCTGAGGGCTTTTTGCCTTCTTAACTTTGACATATCTCATGTTGTTGCATCGTAGGGTAGCGCTATGCCGACAATCCCGCCGCTGGATTCGCTGCACTATCGCGTGGTTGGCACTGCCCTCGCCACCGCGCTACGGGCCGCCGACCCCCAGGCGGCGGTTGCTCGCGCCCTCTCGCTTAATGCCGGGTTCCTCAGCGTGCATGATGCCCCCCTCGGTTCTGCTGACAACGCTCCACCGCGCGACGAGCCGATAAGGTATCAGCTTGACCGCATCCGCCGAATACTGGTAGTCGGCGCAGGCAAGGCTGGCGTGGGGATGGCCGAGGGGGTACGACAGGTGTTCGACCGCGCCGGGCGCAAGGTGAGCGGCTGGGTCAACGTCAAAGAGGGCTTCAGCGGCGGGGTGGAGCGGGTTGGCGGCATCACCATCCACGAGGCGGGCCACCCGCTGCCCGACGAACGCGGGCTGGAGGGCAGCCGCCGCATCGTAGAGCTTGCGCTGGCGGCAACCGGCGACGACCTCCTCATCGTGCTGCTCTCCGGCGGCGGCTCGGCGTTGTTGGAATGGCCCGCCGCTGGCCTTGCTCTGGCCGACCTGCAAGCCACCACTCAAACCCTGATGCACGCTGGCGCT
>QHBQ01000268.1 GCA_003243865.1 Candidatus Chloroheliales bacterium
CGCGCTTCGCAATGTGCAAGAGCCAATAGTTAGCCAAACTACATCTGAAGAAGTAATTTCTCAGGTAATGGTTAATTTTCTTAAGGTTAGCGTTGACGTAATTAAGCATTTAGTGGTATAATTCCATCGCAGCAAATGAACATCAGCAAGGCTGTTGCATAAACAATCAGCAAGGAGGCATTAAATGACCGTAACCGAAACCCAGATCAGTAAAGTAGTCGTACCCTCAGCCAACGGCAGCCAACCCACCACCTACCCCAGCGGCAAGCCACGTATCGTTCACACCGAGCAGCTAACCAAGCTCTATGGCCAGGTCCGCGCCGTAGACGGGGTCAACTTCGATGTGCAAGAGGGTGAAATCTTCGGCTTCCTCGGCCCCAACGGCGCAGGCAAAAGCACCACCATCAAGATGCTCACCACCCTGGTCAAGCCCACAGCGGGACGCGCCACCGTGGTTGGTTACGACCTGGCAACCCAGCAGAACCAGATTCGCAACGTGATTGGCTATGTGGCCCAGGAGATCGGCGTGGACAACCGCGCCAGCGGGCGCGAGAACCTGGAGATGCAGGGCCACCTCTACCACATGAGCAACGCGGAAATCAAGCAGCGAGTAGACGAGCTGCTCGAACTGGTAGATCTGGCCAAGGATGCCAAAAAGCTGGCGGCTGCGTACTCCGGTGGGATGCGCAAGCGCCTCGACATTGCCACTGGCCTGATCCACCGCCCCAAGCTGCTGTTCCTCGACGAGCCGACCACCGGCCTCGATCCGCAGACCCGCGCCAACCTTTGGGAGTACATCCGCCGCCTTAACCAGGAGCAGGGTGTAACTATCTTCCTCACCACCCACTATCTGGAAGAGGCCGACCGCCTCTGTAACCGTATTGCGATCATTGACAACGGCAAGATTATGGCGCTCGATACCCCCAGCAAGCTGAAGGATGAGGTCAGCGGCGACGTGATCAGCATCACTTTCGACAACGCCGAGCTGCCAGCCGACCCTGCCAAGCGCGAGGCCGCCCAAGCGGCGCTCTCCGGCCAGCCCTGGGTGACCGACATCAAGCAGTCGGACAAGGGCGGGCTGAATGTCTACGTAAGCGGCGGCGAAACCGCGATGCCGCAACTACTGCGCCTACTCGATCAGCACAACCTGCCAGTCGTCTCCATTTCGATGAGCCGCCCCAGCCTCGATGATGTGTTCCTCAAGTATACCGGCCACCAGATGCGCGACGAAGCCGCCAGCGGGATGCCCAGCATGGCCGCGATGGGCATGAACTGGGGCGGTGGGAAGCGTAAAGGCCGCTGATCATCCCTCCCCCGATATCGGGGAGGCTGTGCAAAACCCCTCCCCCATCGGGGGAGGCTAGGTGGGGGAGAGTCCCTACCTACAAACATAAGGGAGGACTTTTAACATGAATACACTTGCCGACATCTATTACCTGACCAAGCGCAACCTGATCGCCAGTGTGCGCATCCCCGTGATGCTGGTGTTCACCATCGTGCAGCCGCTGCTCTGGCTGATCCTGTTCAGCCAGCTATTCAAGAATATGGTTAGCCAGATGGCAAACGCGCCGGGCGGCAACCCCTACGGCACCAACAACTTCCTCGACTTCTTCGTTCCCGCCATCATCATGCAAACGGTGCTGTTCAGCGGGGCGTGGAGCGGCACCAGCATCATCACCGATATGGACATGGGCGTGCTGGACAAGATGATGGCAACTCCAGTCAGCCGCGTGGCGATCATTCTAAGTCGGATGTTCGCCTCAGTGCTGTACTCGATGCTGCAGGTGACTATCATCTTCATAGTCGCTTTCATCATGGGCTTCCAGAGCGCCAGCGGCGTCAGCGCGATACTGATTACCTACCTAATCGCCTTCCTGTTCGGGCTGGGCATCTGCGGCCTCAGTATGCTGATCGCAGTTTGGACCAAGCGCAGCGAGGCGATCATGTCGGTCAGCACCTTCGTCACCATGCCGATGTTCATGCTCTCCGGCTCGTTCCTGCCACTGGCGCTGATCGGCGGCTGGGTCGCCAACGTCGCCAAGTTCAACCCGCTGAATTATGCCCTCGATGCGGTGCGCGGGCCGATCCTACGCGACTCGATTGATTGGGGAACGTTCAGCTTCTCGGTGATCATCCTCGTCATCATCGCGGCGGTGTTCGTCACCGCCTCCACCTACATATTCCGCACCCGCCTATCGGCGGCCTAGAGCGCCAGTTCTGCTGTTATAGCAGCCTTAAGTTTGTGGTATAATCAGCAGCACACGTTTCGGCTACGGCGCACTTTGAGTGCGCCTTTGCCATTTTCCCGCTCAGGAAGGGGATAAAGATGGAAGCAAAGCAGGGCGAAGCAGCGGGATACGCGCTGGCTCGCATCGAGCGTGAGCGGGTGATGGTCATCCTGCGCGGCCTGCCCACCGCTGCCACCCTACACATCGGCGCGGCGATGCTTGCGGGTGGCATAAGCGCGATTGAGATGACCATGAATTCGGAGCGGCCGCTCGACAGCATCAGCGCATTGCGCGAGAAGTTCGGCGATGAAGCCCTCATCGGCGCTGGCACCGTCCTCAGCCCGGCCCAGGCTCGCGCTTCGGTGCAGGCTGGCGCACAGTTCCTGGTCAGCCCCAATCTCGACGCCGAGGTGATGAAGACGGCGGCGCAGCTTGGCGTACTGATGATACCCGGCGTGATGACCCCGACCGAACTGGCCGAGGCGCTGAAGCTGGGCGCGAGTCTGGTCAAGGTCTTCCCCGCTCGCGTGCTCGGCCCCGATTACTTTCGTGCTCTGCTCGGTCCCTTCAGGGGTGTACATCTGGCCGCCACCGGCCTGCCAGTCGAAGCCTGCCCCGACTTCCTCCGCGCCGGGGCCAGGGCAGTCGCGGTCGGCGACGCGCTGCTCGATCCTGGCCTGGTCGCCGCGTCCCGCTGGGGCGAGCTAACCCTGCGCGCCCGCAAGCTGGTGGCTGATTGTAGGATTTAGCGCACCAGGGCGAGCCGCCGCCCGCCCCTACGATGAAACAATAACTTGCGACACATCCGCATTATTCGGTACGATTGACATTAGCCCTGCACCTCGCTACAATAGCCTTACCCTAACCGCAACCCAAAGGAGCAACGCAATGCCGCGTCTCACCCTTAAAGTGCAGGAGATATATGTCCGCTGGGTGGCGATCATCTATCTCATCCTCGCCAGCATCGGCCTCACCAGCGTCAGCGCGGGCATTACCGGCTACCCCTTCCAACTTGACTTCTGGGGTATGTCGGGTCTGCACGATAACCCCGGCCTGGTGATTATCTACCTCATCATCGGTGGGCTGGCGGCGCTGGTTGGCTTCCTGATTGGCACACCGGAGCCAGCCTATAGCTTCACGCTGGTGGTTGGCCCGCTGCTCATCCTAATTGGGCTGGTCGGCTTCATCAGCGCCAGCTACTTCGGGCTGCTTGGCCGGGGGGCTGGCATTGGCGACGACATCCTCAACCTCATCATCGGCGCGATTGGCCTCTATATCGTGCTGACCCGGCGAATGAGGTTGGGGGGGGTGGATTGAATCACGGAGGACACGGACAGGACGGAAGACACGGAGGGGTAGCGTTCGGCACTATTTCAGCAATTGCTCACAAAACTGCTCACAAAACCTATTGCCCTTCTAACCAAATTGCTGTACGCTTAGGCTGTGTTCTATCTTGTTTGCCAGCCATAAACCCAGCAAGGAGGTTGCAATGATCCCCCCTAATCGTTACGCCTTTGGCCGCTCGGTGGCAGTGGCAGCGCTATTGACGCTGACTTTTGCCACCATCAGTCCGACTAGCGCCGCGCCCCCGCACGCTGGCAGCGCGGGTCAACCACCAGCGCCACCCGCAAGCCAACCCGGCAGGGCTAACCTTGTCGCTGCCGCCAATGGTGGCGCACACATCAACCCTGCGCTTACTACTACCCCTACTCCCCCATCCTGTCGCGGTTTCGGCTTTGCTCCAGAGGTCACTTATCCAGCTGGCAGCGGGCCAATTTCGCTGGCTGTTGCCGACTTCAATCGCGACGGCAAACCCGACCTTGCTGTTGCCGACTACTACGATACCATTTCCGTGCTGCTCGGCAACGGCGATGGCAGCTTTGCCCCCGCTAGTAGCTACGCTTTCACCAGGTCAATCCGCGCGGTTGCCAGCGGCGACTTCAACAATGATGGTAAGCCTGACCTGGTGGTTGGCGAGGGTGACACCAACAGCCTAGCCGTGCTGCTCGGCAATGGTGATGGCACGTTCCAGCCTCCACTTAGATACACTGCTGGTCAGTACCCCTATTCAATCGCTGTTGCCGACTTCAATGCCGATGGTAAGCCCGACCTGGCAGTGGCAAACTACACTTCCCAGGATGTATCGGTGCTGCTCGGCAATGGCGATGGCAGCTTCGGCGCTGCTACCAGCTATCCCCTCGGCTATCCGTTCCAAGTAGTTATTGCTGGCGATTGGAACCGCGACGGTAAGCTCGACCTGGCAGTTAGCACCGCCAGCAGCGACCTTATTTTCATACTTCTAGGCAACGGAGACGGTACGTTCCATTATACGGCTAGCTACCACGCAGGCAACAACATCACTGGCCTTACTAGCGCCGACTTCAATGCCGATGGCAAGCTCGACCTGGCTACCGCCAACTACTACTCCAATAGCGCCTCTGTGCTGCTGGGTAACGGCGATGGCAGCTTCGCCACCGCTGTCAATTATCCGATCGCCGATGGTGCATACAGCGTCGCCGCTGCCGATTTCAATCTAGATGGCATACCTGACCTCGCGCTTGGCGATGCCAATGCTTATGCGATATCGGTGCTGCCAGGTAATGGCGATGGCGCCTTCCAGCCCTATATCAACTTCACCGCCGGGGGCTTCATTCGTGGCGTGGCTGCAGTAGATCTCAATGCTGATGGCAAGCCCGACCTCGTCTCTGCCAACGTAGGCACGAACAACATCTCCGTGCTACTCAACACGTGCGAGAATCCTGCCACACCAACCCCCACCATCACACCAATCCCAACCAACACACCCACCAATTCGTCCACCCCAACCTGGACTCCTGGCGGGCCTACAGCTACCCCCAGCAACACTCCGACCCCGACCTGGACGCCGTACCCGCGGCCGACTTGTTCGCCGGGTATATGTCCACGACTGCGAGCTTCACTTAGTGTTACCTCGGTTACCACTAACAGCATTGGCCTCCATGCTACCGCCGACTTTGTTCCCGGCTACAGTGGCACATTCAATTTCTACCGCTCCATCGCTGGCGGTGAGTCTAACTACATCGGCAGTGTGTACGGGCAATACGCCGATATCCTTGACAGTAACCTGACTTGTGTCCCGTACTACTCTTACTATGCTCACGTTACCGAGGATGGCGGCTACCACGGGCCAGCCAACACTAATATCGTTAGCGCCACCCTCGCTTCATGCCCCACCATGACCCCCACACCAACGGTGACTGGCACGCCGCCGACTGCCACGCCGACCCCTTGCGGTTTTACTAACCTAATCACCAATGGTGGTTTCGAGACTGGCAGTTTTGCCCCTTGGGTAATATCTGATACTTGGCCCAGCCCGAGACTCGTCAATGGGGTCGTACACAGCGGGGCTTACTCCGCTTTGCTTGGCTCTTTTGAACAGGGAGGGCCTGCCGATAGCAGCATCTATCAGACCGTCGCTGTCCCGGCTGGCGGTGGTATGCTCTCTTTCTGGTACTTGCCCTGGTACGGGCCGGACCATAACAACAGCAACTACGACGACTCGCAGGATGTTTATATCGAGAACACTAGCGGTGCCATCCTCGCCATCGTCATGCAAAGGGCCGAGAACGACCGGGTCTGGAAGAACGTCACCTTCGATCTGACCCCCTTCGCCAGTCAAACTGTGCGTATAGTCCTCCTCGTTCAGCACCATTCTTATAACCCCGGCATCACTATGTACGTGGATGATGTCACCATCCCAGTACCCATGGCCTGTGGCACGCTATCGCCTACGCCATCGGCGACTAGCACGCCAACCGCCACCCCAACCGTGACTGGCACGCCGCCAACCGCCACCCCCACTTTCACGCCGCAACCCACAGTATGCCCCAACCCATTCATTGACATCGCAAACAACATCTTCTTCCACGCCATCAACTACCTGTACTGTCATGGTGTAATCAATGGCACCGACCCCACCCACTATAGCCCCGCTGGCACCGCTACTCGCGCTCAGTTCGCTAAAATCGTGGTGCTCGGCTTTGCGCTGCCACTCTACACTCCGCCCGGCAGTCAAACCTTTACCGATGTGCCGCCCAATTACTGGGCCTACACCTATATCGAGACCGGCTATCATGCCGGTATCCTCAACGGCTTCGATGCGGCTGGCTGTGCCGCACATGGCGCAGCCTACCCCTGTTACCTGCCCAACATCCCGATTACGCGCGGGCAGCTAACCAAGCTGGTGGTCAACGCTGCTCACTTCCCCTCCTACACCCCCACCAACGGGCAGACCTTCAGCGATGTGCCACCCAGCAACGTCTTCTTCGTCAGCATCGAGACCGCGCACAACAAGGGGGTGATTAACGGCTATCCCGACGGCACCTTCCACCCCAACAACGACATCAGAAGAGATGAGATGGCCCAGATCATCTACGCCGCATTGCAGGTATCGGGGGCGACCCTCACCCCCACGCCAATGAGTAACGCAACTAGCACGCCCGCACCAGCAACTAACACCCTGGTGCCGGTGACCAACACACCGCCCGCGCCAACCCAGACACCGGGCGGCCCTAGTGCGACACCAGCGCCACCAACCAACACTCCGCGCGGCGTGACTGGTACCCCTATACAGCCAACGGCAACACCAACGCCGACCCGCACTGCCACGCGGACGGACACCCCAACGGTAACGGGTACGCCGCCTACTAACACCCCCAGCGATACCCCAACCAATACGCCGACGGCGACGAACACGCCGACGATTACCCCGACCCCGACGGTGACGAACACGCCAACCGTGACGCACACGCCAACCAGTACCCACACACCGACCCCCACCTGGACCCCCGGCGGCCCGACCGCTACCCCCACCTACACTCCCGCGCCACCGACGGTGACACCGACCCTATGCGCCAACCCATTCGTGGACATCAACGGCAATATCTATTATGATGCCATTCTCTACCTTTATTGTCGGGGTATCGTTAGTGGCACCGATAACAACCATTTCAGCCCAGCCATGTCAGCGTCTCGCGTTTCCGTCACCAAATCGCTGGTGCTGGCTTTTGGTATGCCGTTCTATACCCCTGGCGGCGGTGGGCAGGACTTTACCGACGTGCCGCCCAACTACTACGCCTATCTCTACATCGAGACCGCCTATCATGCCGGAGTGGTCGAGGGCTACGATGCCATCACCTGTGCCCAAAATGGCGCGCAGTATCCTTGCTTCCTGCATGTCCGCAACATCAGTCGCGCCGAGATCAGCAAGTATGCCGTGCTGGCGGGCGCTTACCCGCTGATGACTCCCAGCGGAGGACCGGACTTCAGCGATGTGCCACCCAGCCACCCTTTCTACGTGTATATCGAAACTGCCTACCATGCGGGCATTATTACTGGCTACCCCGACCACACCTTCCGACCAGACAATAGCGTCCGCCGCGACGAGATGGCTCAGTACATCTACAATGCGCTCACGGGCCATTGAGATTAGGCGAGGAAGTGAAAAGTAGAGAGCGCACGGACGTGCGCTCTCTACTTGATCTGGTGGGGTAACTTAAACCTACTTGTAGCTCATCATCACGATGCGACCTTGCCTTGGGTGGTAATGTTCAGGCCGCCTTCAGTCCATCGGATAAGCTCTCAAGCTATTGACAGATAGAGTATAGTGCTGTATAAGTTGTAAGGAGGAGAGTCATGTACGCTCAATCAGAATGGAAGGCGCAGCCTGAAACATTGAGGGTCGCGATCATGGTGGCATTCAGCTTGTTCGTGCTAGCCGCTTGCGATGCCGACAATCAGCCGAATCGGGCCAGTACCAACACCGGACAAAGTAGCTCGGGCAGCATCATCCAGTCGGCTTTGCCTACTCCGCTTGGAACTCCAGGCCAGGCTGATTTCAATGCCCAGGCAACCCAGATGGCCCAACGCCTAGCTGCCACGCCAGCTCCTTTGGTAAACGCCTCTCCAGAGGAAATAGGTCAGCTTGCTGTAAAGTTCGCACGTAACCATGGTACCATCCGTAGCGGCGAGCCTCAAGTATTGCTTACCCGCCCTGTCACTCTTCATGAACTTACTGCCCTAGGGCTTGGTGAACACGATGTTGAGAGCATTGAAGAACCACCGCTGATGCTGGTTATCCTCAAAGGGGATTTCTCTCCCTTCCCCAAGCCTGGTGCTGGCGAAGGTTTTCCTAGCGGGCAAGGAACGACGCAACCAGATGCTTCTCGGATTGCTTACGTTGCCTACGTGTATGATCTGTGGCGTGGTATCCCCATGATCATTCAGGAGTCAAAGGATGGGGGCATCTTTAAGAAAGTGCTTAATGACCCGACTTTGCCTGATGTGCCGCCCCTCAGCTCCCTGAATGATGCCAAGAACCGGATGTGGCAGCCAAACGGACCCAAAGTGATGCACTACGGTGACACAGGTATTGGCGGCGAACCAATTAGCGGCCAGGTCATACGTAAAGCTAGCTTTGGGGCGTGGAGCTACATTGCCAAGCTCGGTGTTGTCAACGTACCGGACACCGATAACACGCCGGTCAGCCCCGGCCAAATCTACGTCCGGGTTGATCACGACTGGAACTCGGCAACTGGGGCGCAAGACTACATCAATGCGAACAAAAAGATGCTCCCCCAGATTGCCGCTCAGTCAGGGCTAGTAGAGGTTTCCATCGTTTTCAACACCTACATCCCGACGGCGCAGTTCCTGACCTTCGCCCAGTCACACAAGTTGAAGGTACTCTCGTCTTATCTCAGAGCGATTGATCAGACTGCCAAGCCAGTCTATGCTCCATACTACACCCTCCACATCAAAGCGAGCGAAACTGACCCTCTTCCACAGGCTATCATTGACAGCAAACTCTCAGCCGCCAATAACTCGCCGCAGAAGCAGGTCAGCCTCAAAGGTGTGTATTGCTCTCATGTCTTGGTGGATGCAAAGGAACTCACCGCGATTGCTGCCGAACCGTCCGTTTACTACGTTGATGTTACAGCAGAGGCAGCGCGTAACGATCTGGCACAGGCGGGCATTGCCAACGCCAGAGGGGCAGCAGTGGTGAATTACGCATATGTACTCTTCTCGCTGGTTGAACAGCGTTACCAACCCAAGTGATGGTTAGAATACCGTTCCGCCAGCAAAGAGACCATGCAAATAAGCCCTTATTCTTCCACGTCACCGCCGCAGCGCCTCGCGCTCCAGCCGCGCCACCGCCTTCGCCACCTCGGCGAGGGCGGTTTTCTGCTTGCGATAATAGTCGGCCTCGCTCATCGCCAGGCGGTGGGCCACCTCGCGCACGCCCAAGCCCTGCTTGTAGCGCAGATTGAGGATGTTGTAGATAGTCCACTCCGGTGTGCTGCTCGGCGTAGCTGCACCGCTGGGGCGCAATGCTTCGATTGCCTCTTCCAGCACCTTGCGCAGCGCATTGGTCGGGGTGCTGCCCGCAGGCATCGCAGTATGAACCGCCTTCAGCTTGAGCAGCGGCGACTCGCTGAGGCGCGGCCCACCCCAATAGCTGTCGAGCGCGCCCTTCACCAGCCTGGCGAAGTTGGGGTCGTCTACGATGCTGGTGTCTACGGTGCGATACTCCGAACTGTCACTGCGTCGCGCAGTGGGCTGCTGCCGTTCGCGCTGCAAGGCGCCGCGCCAGCGCTGCACCTCCTGCATCTCGTGGCTCATCTGGCGCAGGGTGGCGAATAGGCGGCGCTGGATTTGGCTATCCTCCAGTGCCACCTCCGCCTGCCGCACCAGGATACCAACTCGATGCTCCTCCTCGTAGCTGAGGCCGAGGCCGAGACCGAGCCGACGGCCCGCGTCGCTGGCGGTCACGCCCGCGCCCGCCACCCGCATCCCGATCACGCCGAGGGTGGCATCGCGGTTGCGGGTACGCAGCGGCAACAGCAGATAGCCACGTTCCAGCAGCCCCACCACCCCATCGAGCGAGATGAACCGCTCATCATTAGGTGGCAATGGCCCACGATTATTATTGACATTGACATTCACATTGACGTTCACGTTGACATTGACGTTCAGGTTGCCGTCGCTGCTCACCGTGGGCGGGCTGACGTTGGTTTGCGCCCCGATGAACGGCTCCAGCAGCGGGCGGATTACCTCAATCGGCGGTGCGCCCGGTGGGTTCGTCCGCCCCAGCAAGCGCGGTGCATTGGCCCGCACCTGCCCCGGCAAAGCCGCCAATGCGCCCAGCGCGTGGCTGCCGCCCAACCCCTCGCGGTCGTGGGCGTCAATCTGCGATGGCGCCAGCGTGCCGCCCTCCCAGCCGACTGTGGCCGCCATATGCGGGTCGGGTCGCTCGCTGTCGTCGCTGAACACCACCAGGAAGCCGCGATTGGCCCGCAGCAGGTCGGCCAGCGATGCGAGGGTGTTCTCGAACAGTTGCTCCAGGTCGGCATTGGTCAGCAGCGATTTGTCCAGTTCGCGCAGCGAGAGGATGTCCTCACCGTCGTTGCGGTAGAGCAGGCGGTCAATCCAGGGTTGCAGCACGCTGATTGCCGCCTGCGCCAGCACCACCAGCAGCCCGGCGGCGAACACCAGGATGATGTCGCGGGGTACGCCGAGGATGCTCTGCACCCGCGAGGTAACCAGCACCAGCACGATGACCATAATCGCCACCAGCGGCCCGCGCAGCAGGTAGTAGACGAGGCTGTGCTTGACCACGCGGTCGGGAGTGAGCACGCCATTGTAGGAGACGCTGTAGGCCATCACCACGCTGAGGATGGCGAGGCCGATGTTGCCGGTCAGGGTCAGCAGCGGCAGGGCGCGGGGGAACAGGCCGGAGGGGGCGAAGGCAATTGTCAGCAAGTAAGGGAGGATCGCCACCGCGGGCGCGACGCTGGCGACCACCAGATAGGTGAGCCGCCGCCGCGATGAAGTAGTCAAGGCGCGGACGCGGGCGCGAATGATGCTGCTGATGCCCCAAATCAGGCTGAGGATGAGATAGACAAAGAACACCCAGAACAGCGGGCTGCCAGCCGCTGGCACCTTGTTCTCATTGAGCAGCTCGGTTACCTGGCCGTTCGCCACGCTGCGCGGTATGCTGGGAACAATGACCAGGTCGGTCAGGCCCGCAATGGCGAAAAAGATGATGCTGAAGGCCCAACCAAGCCGCACCCCCCAGCGGCGACGCTGCGAGAAGGCGTTGGTGGTTTCCAACAACATATTGCTAAACTGCAAGTAGGTGGCGGGAACGAAGGCGAAGCCCAGCCACTGGATGCGCAACCAAATGTCGGTATCTGCCCCTTTGGGTAGAATGACCAGCACGATGTTGGCGATATACACCGGCATCAACGTGGCAATTAGGGCGCAGAAGCTGCGCGCCACCCGATTCTGCCAGTTGTGCGACAGTGCGTAGATAAGCAGCGAGAAGATGATGATGAAGTTAATTGCCGACAGCGTGGCGTTTATGAGCCGAACCAGTTCACCAAGATTTATGTTCATAATGATGTTTAATCCCATTCTTGCCGCCAGTCGGCAGCTGGGGGTGGACCCCCAGACCCCCTGTAAGTTCCCCGTCGTCACCTGCTCCGCCACCACCTCAGGCGCGGCCAGAAGGGCAAGGCGGCGATTGGCATACTCCTTATATTCAACCCCCCGCGCCTCCAACCAGTTACGGCTGCGGCCCATAATGATGAGATCCGCTTCGCGCAGCGCGGCTACCGTTGGTGAGCCGGTCAGGAACATGGCAAGGCGCAGTTCGCTGATGATGCGCTGAAGTGTCGCTTCAACCGCTGCTGCACTCTCCTGCGCGGCAATCACCAGCGGGCGGCCAAGCGCCACTACCGTTGCGCCCAGGGCAATGGCGCGAGCAGCATCCAGGCCGTTGCGCACCCCACC
>QHBQ01000302.1 GCA_003243865.1 Candidatus Chloroheliales bacterium
CGGGCGCGGGTGCGGATGGTGTTCAGCGTCTTCGTGCTGCTGGCGCTGGCGTTGACCGGGCGGCTGTTCGTGCTGCAGGTGCAGCAGCACGCCGACTTGAGCCAAAAGGCGGAGGCCGCCCACCTGTGGACCGAGCCTATCCCCGCCACGCGCGGCGCGATCTACGACATCAACGGCGCGCTGCTGGCAGGCAACACCACCGCCGACGACCTCTATGTGGACATGAGCAAGCTGGGCAATGTGAGCGAACGGCGGCGGCTGGCCGACCTGCTCGCCCCACCGCTCAACGCCAACCCCGACGACCTGTACGTATCCTTGAGCAAAGAAATGACTGGCACGTTGCGGCTGAAGGGCAACCTCAGCGACGCGCAGAGCGCACGGATGCGCGAACTGGCGAAGGGATGGCCGCTCGAATTGCTGACCCACGCCAAGCGCGCCTACCCCAACGGCGCCCTGCTCGCCCATGTGCTGGGCTACGCCACCCTGGAAAACGTCGGTGCTTACGGTATCGAGGGCTACTACGAGAAGCAACTGGGAGGCACCCCCGGCAGCAGCACGGCGGAGCATGACGCGCTGGGCAACACCATCCCGCTCGGCCAGCAGCGGGTCACGCCGCCGGTGGATGGCAACGACCTGACCCTGAGCATTGATATGAATGTGCAGTACATCGCCGAGCGCGCGCTGGACGATGGGATGAAGTCTACCGGTTCTAGCGCGGGCCAGGTGCTGATCATGGACCCGCACAGCGGCGCGATTATCGCGATGGCGAGCCGCCCCACTTTCGACCCGAACACTTATTATGATCAGCCTGATGTGGCCGCGTTCATCAATCCGGTGGTCAACACTGTCTACGAGCCGGGCAGCACCTTCAAGACGCTGGTCTGGTCGGCAGGGCTGAACGCTGGCAGGATCACCCTCGACACGACCATCAGTGAACCGCACTGCATCATCAAGTACGGCTACACTATCTGCAACACCAGTTCCGCTCACTATAACGAGACGCCCGCAACCGGTCTGGCCGTATCCGACAACATCATGGCGATGGACATCGCCGAGCGACTGGGCAAGGACGACTTCTACAAGTATCTGCAAAACTTCGGTATCGGCCAGCTAACCAACATTGACCTGCCTGGCGAGGGGCAGGGGCTGGTTAGCTATCCGACCGATGCGGGCTGGGGGCCACTCGACCTCGACACCAATGCCTTCGGCCAGGGTATCAGCGTCACCCCTTTGCAATTGCTCATTGCGGTCACAGCGGTGGCGAACGGCGGCCACCTGATGCAGCCCTACGTGGTGCAGCGCATCAGCGATAAGCAAGGCAAGGTCGTGAGCGAGACGCAGCCGAAGGTGGTGCGCGATGTGCTGAGTAGTACCACCACCAGCCAGATGCGTGAGCTCATGGTCGGCGTAGTCGAGCATGGCACCGGCGTGCTGGCTAAGACCAAGGGCTATCGCATCGCCGCCAAGACCGGCACCGCGCAGATCCCCCATCCGGGCGGTGGCTACGAGGGTAGCGCCACGATTGGCTCAGTCGTGGGCTTCGCCCCCGCCGATGATGCCCGCTTCGTGATGATGGTCAAGCTCGACCGGCCCCAGAGCAGCCAGTGGGGCGAGAACACCGCCGTCCCCATCTTCGCCAACATTGCTCGCGAACTGTTCGTCTATTATAAGGTGCAGCCAACCGACTACAATCCTTGATCCTTGATTGTAAATTGGGGTTCTCCACCAGGGCGCACTGATCTGCGCCCTGGTGGTATGCAAACCTACCGCTGGTGGCATCGGTGCGTTATAATATGGTGGGGGTTGCAGCTAATCTATTAGGCAGAGGTGGTAGATAGATGTTGTTGCTCAGTGATGTGCTGGCCGGGACGCACGGAACGTTGGAGTGGATGAACCTCGAGCGGCAGGTGACACTGCCCGATATGTCGAACGCCGCGTTCAGCGGGGTGACGGTCGACTCGCGTACGGTCACGCCCGGCAGCATCTTTGTGGCGAGACGAGGCACCAAGCTGGATGGCCACGATTTCATCCCTGACGCAGTGGCGCGGGGGGCGCGTTGCGTGATCATGGAGCGCGACCTCAGCTACGCGCCAACCACGCCCTCCGCACACCAGATCGTCGCGCTCATTCGGGTGGACGACCCCACTGCCGCCTTGCAGTTGCTGGCGAACTACTGGCGCGACAAGGTTGACCCGATTGTCGTGGGCATCACTGGCAGTGTAGGCAAAACCAGCACCAAAGAAGTGACCGCCGCAGTGCTGCGTCAGAAGTACAAGGTGCATAGGAGCGAGGGCAACTACAACAGCGAGACCGGCCTACCGATGACCCTGCTCAACCTGGAGCCGGGCGACCAGGTATCAGTGCTGGAGATGGGCGGCGGCGGAAGGCTAGGCGAGATTGCCGAGCTTGCCCGCATTGCCCGCCCCCAGCTTGGCATCGTCACCATCGTGGCAGAGAGCCACCTTGAGACGATGGGAACGATTGAGCGCATTGCTGAGATGAAGAGCGAACTGCCTCAGGCGTTGCCGCCTACTGGCTGGGCAGTATTGAACGGCGACGATGCGCGGGTTAGGGCAATGGCGAACGTGACCGCCGCCCGCGCATTCTTCTACGGACTGGACCCCAGCAACCATCTATGGGCCGAAGAGATCGAGGGGCGCGGGCTGGAGGGCATTGCCTTCGTTCTCTGTTACGATGCGGGCAAACTGGCCGATGCCAGGCAGGTCAACCCCGAACTGGACAAGAGCCAGCGGCTGCACCTGCGCCTGCCCCTGCTCGGCGAACACAGCGTCCACACCGCGCTGGCCGCCGCTAGTGTCGGCCTGCTGCTGGGGCTGGACTGGTCGCAGGTGGCAGCGGGGCTGGCCGATGCTGGCACCGAGGGCAGTGGGGCGCAGGTTCGCATCATCGCCGCGCCAGGGATAAACGGCTCGACCATTATTGACGACAGCTACAACGCCAGCCCCACCAGTGTGCTGGCCGCGCTCAACCTGCTGGAACAATTGCAGGGGCCGAAGGTAGCAGTGCTGGGCGATATGCTCGAACTCGGTCCCTACGAAGAGGCTGGCCATCGCAAGGTCGGCGTGCGCGTTGCCACCGTGGCGAATCGCCTGGTGGCAGTTGGCCCCATGGCCCAGCTAATCGGACAGGAGGCGATTGCCAGCGGGATGCCTGCCCAGAACGTTCACTACGCCCCCGACAATGATAATGCGGTAGCGTGGCTGAAGCAGAACCTGCAAGCCGGCGATAACGTGCTGGTTAAGGGTTCGCACGCAAGGCATATGGAAGAGATTGTGCAGAAGGTGAGAGCCTAGCCCATGCTGATGACCGTGCTGGCTGATGCGCTTGA
>QHBQ01000150.1 GCA_003243865.1 Candidatus Chloroheliales bacterium
CCCGACAGCGATGTGGACCTGCTGGTGGTGATGAAAGCGCCGCTGGGTGAGATACAGCAGGGGATAGCTATTCGTAGAGCAATTAGGAAGCACTTCTCTTTGGATCTGCTGGTATACCAGCCTGATTTTCTAGCCCAGCGCATCGTACTGGGTGACCCCTTCCTAAAAGAGATTACTACACAGGGTAAAGTGCTGTATGAACGCAATAACCACTGACTGGATAGAGAAGGCTGAGGGGGATTATGAGCTGGCAGAACTTGCTTTGCAATCTGGCAAGCCGCGAGTGTACGACGGGGTTTGCTTTCATGCCCAGCAGTGCGCTGAGAAGTACCTCAAGGCTTACCTATATGAACAAAGTCAATCTTTTCCTAAAACTCACAAATTGGAGGACCTAATAGATTTGTGCCTGCTTTACGATAGCAGTTTCGAGTTGCAGCGCGGCATATTGGTAGGGCTAGAACCTTACTCCGTAGAAATCCGCTATCCCAGCCTCTTTGCTAAGGCAAGAGATGCGCAGCTGGCGTTTAGCGACCTAAACACTTTCCGCGCCTTCATCCGAAGTAAGTTGGGTATTTAGCTACTCGTACCTTATACATTATATTCGCTGAGGAGACTGATGACTAACCAGGAATACGACGACCACTCCACCACCTACCGCCACGCCGACGTGACCTACCCCGATCTGTCGCGGCGCGAACCGGCGTCGAGTGAACCGTTGCTCGGCGTCAATGCCGACCCTGATGGCGCCGCAGAGCAGCCCACGCCCTCGCGCCGTAAGGAGCGAGGCGACAGCGGCCAGTTTGTCTATCGCCCGCTACAGAACGGTGGCCGCCTCACCATCAAGGAGATGGACGCCGATGAGCGCCCCCGCGAGAAGCTAATCAAGCGGGGGGTTGCCAGCCTGAGCAACGCTGAGTTGCTGGCGATCGTGCTGCGGGTCGGTCGCCCCGGCGAGACGGTGATCGAGCTTGCCAACCGTCTGCTGGTGCAGTATGGCGGCTGGTCAGGGCTGATGCGGGCCGACTTCAACAAGCTGAAGAGCGAGCGCGGATTGGGCGAGGTCAAAGCCTGCGAGCTACAGGCCGCGTTGGAGATCGGTCGCCGCCTGCTGATGGCCGGGCCGGGCGAGCGGATGCAGGTGCGCACTCCTGCTGATGTCGCCAACTGGCTGATGCTCGATATGGCCGGGCTGGAGCAGGAGCATCTTCGCGTAGTGCTGCTCAATACCAAGAACCAGGTCATTCGTATGGTCGAACTGTATCGCGGCTCGCTGAACAAAAGTACCGTGCGCGTCGCCGAGCTATTCAAGGACGCGGTGCGCGAAAACGCTGCCGCTATCATCATCGCCCATAATCATCCCTCCGGCGACCCCAGCCCTTCGACTGAGGACATCGTAATGACCGGCAATGCGGTAGATGCTGGGCGGCTGATGGAGGTCGAGGTACTAGACCACCTCATCATCGGCGAACAGCGTTACATATCTATGAAGGAAAAGCGACTGGGCTTCATTCATTAGAGATGAAGATTGGCATCAATGCACAACTGCTATCATTCCGCGCCAACTACCGCCAGGCGGGGGTGAGCAAGTACATCCGCGCCCTGATCGAGCAGTACGCCGCGATTCACCACGACAACCAGTACACCGTGTGGGTGCCACCCGCGCCGCGGCCTTCTGATTACGCCCATGCCGCGAACATCCGCTTCGTCGCCTCGCGGCTGCCCACCGAGAAGCCGCAGCTACGTATCCCCTGGGAGCAGGTCGTGCTGCCGTTCGTCTCAAGGCGACTCGATGTGCTGCACTGCCCGGTCAACATCCGCCCTCTCGTTGCCTTCTGCCCCACGGTGGTCACTATCCACGACCTCATCTACCTCGTCTACCCCGACAAGTACCTGCCCGCCAAGCGCCGCTACCTGACCGCCACTACCGGCTGGTCGGTGCGCCACGCCAGCCAGGTTATTGCGGTTTCGGAAAGCACCAAGCGCGATATTGTGCGCCTGCTGCACGTGTCACCCGCCAAGGTGACGGTAGTCTACAACGGCGTTGACGAGCGTTTCCGTCCGATTGCTGACAAAGAGGCGATTGCCGGGTTCAAGCGCAAGCACAACCTGCCTGCACGCTTCATTCTCTATGTCGGCACCATTGAGCCGCGCAAGAACGTCGGCCTGCTGCTGCGTGCCTTCGCCCAATTGCGCCAGCAGCCGGACTTCGCCGACCTCCGCCTGGTCATCGGCGGGGCAAAGGGCTGGCTCTATGACGACATCTTCAAGCAGGCGGGCCTCAGCGAGGGTGAGATAGTATTTCCTGGCTATCTTGCCGATGATGAGCTACCATTGTGGTATAATAGCGCCAGCGTGTTCGTCTATCCTTCGCTATACGAAGGTTTTGGCCTGCCCGCAGCGGAAGCGCTGGCCTGCGGCGTGCCGGTGATCGCCGCCAACACCAGCAGCCTACCCGAAGTAGTCGGCGACGCCGGTATCCTGGTCGCCCCCGACGATGTGAGGGGGCTGGCCGGGGCCGCTGCTCGCATCCTGAGCGACGACGCTTACGCCGCCCACCTGCGGGCCGCCGCTATCGTGCAAGGCACGCGCTTCTCCTGGCGCACGGCGGCGGAGCAGACCTTGCAGGTGTACGCTGCCGCCGCTGGCAACAGAAAGCACTAGAGCAGATGATTGGCACTCAGCAATCCACAATCTAAAATGACTATTCGACACCAAGAGCCAGTTGCCAGCAACGAGCTAGAACTGATCAGCCACAGCGTGGAGCAGACCCGCCGCATCGCCGCGCGGCTGGCCGCGCTGCTCCGCGCAGGCGATGTGCTACTGCTGGAGGGGCAACTCGGCGCGGGCAAGACGGCGTTCACCCAGGGGGTGGCGGCGGGCCTCAGCATCCATGATTACGTCAACAGCCCCACCTTCGTGCTAGTCAACGAGTACCCCGCCGCCTTGCCGCTCTACCACATTGACCTCTACCGCCTCGATGACCCGCGCCAGGTGGTTGACATCGGCATCGAGGATTACATCGGCGGCGACGGCGTGACCGTCATCGAGTGGCCGGAGCGGGGCGGCGAGTTCATGCCAGAGGAGCGACTGCTCATCCGCCTCACCTATTTGAGCGAGACTAAGCGCACCATCCGCTTCAGCGCGGCGGGCCGCCGTTATATCGCCCTGCTCAACGAGTTCAAGCAGGGGGCATTTGCATGACTATGCTAGCGATAGACACCGCCACAGACAACGCCAGCGTGGCCCTCTACAACGCTGGTGGGGTGGCCGCGGAGCAAACCTGGCGGGCGCACCGCGCGCAAACCGCCCAGCTTGTGCCAGTCATCCAGGGGCTGATGCGCTACGTTGGCCTCACCCCCGCCGAACTGTCGTCGGTCGCCTGCGCGGTGGGGCCGGGCAGCTTCAACGGCCTGCGCGTTGGCCTCAGCACCGCGAAGGCAATTGCCACTGCACTCGCCATCCCCCTCTACGGCCTCAGNAANCTCGANAGCCTNGCCTACCAGCACGCCGAGGTCAGCGNNCGCCTAACCGTGTGGGCNGCGGTGCAGGTGGGGCGCGGGCGGCTNGCAGTCGCCAGCTATCGCACCACTACCCCGCGCGACGGCGCTCCCGAATGGCGGCGCACCAGCGANTATAAGAACGTCAGCCTGAGCGAACTGTCCGACCTGCTCACCGGCCCCGCATATGTGGTCGGCGAACTGAACCCCAGCATGGTACAGGAATTGGAGTCGCGCGTCGGCGAGATCGTCACCATCGCCCCGCCCGCCGCTGCCCTGCGCCGTGCCGCCTATATCGCCGAACTGGCCTGGCGGCGCAAGCAACGTGGTGACCTCGGCGACAACATCGCTGATTTGCAAGCTATCTATCTCGCCTCGCCTGCGCCTAGCGCACAACGCAACTAGAAAGATTATCCCATGCAATTCTACCGCGTCACCTATCCTTCATACCTGGAACTGTACGAAACTGGCGAACTGCAACGCCGCGCCGAGCAGTTGTGGGAGGTCGCGATGCGCGACTGTACCCTCTGCCC
>QHBQ01000062.1 GCA_003243865.1 Candidatus Chloroheliales bacterium
TGCCTCAGAAAGAGGCAATAAAAATCCCTGGCTTCGAGCAAGGAAGTCAGGGCAGGGGATGACCGAACACACCAGCTTTGCGCTGGCGTGAGCCGATGGCACGCCCCTGGCATCGCGGGTTGGGCTGACATAAGCAGTCACCCCCAGCCGTAGATGTGGGGTCGTGGGTCGGTCTTCTTCCATCCGGACTGTACCGTCGGCCCTGGCTTCGCACCAGGTCTGCCACGTTGGCTTAACGCGGCTCGCGGGCTTGCATATACTGCTTACCGCCGGTCGGGAATTGCACCCTGCCCTGAAGACCTATTCAATTTACACCGTAATTATAACCGCTGCAGGGAGTTGTTGTCAAGTAAACACGAAGAAGAGGTATGAGGCACGAGGCATGAGCAGGTGATACTGTAGGGGCGTGTGGCGCACGCCCTGGGGAAAGCCAATAACTTATCAGACACCCGAAAACTTGCAATTCCCCGCAAAAGGTGGTAGAATCGGCAAAATCCCCAACCGATTGTCCCCAAGTCGGGCAGGGATAAAAGCAGAGTACCGAACCAGAGCAGAAATTGCTTTGAACCAAATCGTGATTGGCGTTGTATGTAATTTATGGAGGCGTGACCCTGCGCCGCCACCCCGCCCTAGCGGCTGTTGCATCGGCGGGTATCTTAGGCGCCAATCACCTGCGAGATTGAACAGCCGGGTCATTGCAAGCAAAGTCAGGCACAAGGGCGTGCCAGACCCTTGCGGGTTGCCCAGCCCAGCCCAGATAGGTACCCTCTATGCCAGACGAACAGAGACCGCTTGGTATTGACGCCGAGCTAATCCTCGCTATTCAGAAGGGCGATCTCGATGCCTTCGAGGCGCTATTCAATAAGTATAAGGGGCTGATCTTCCGCACTGCCCTGGCGATTACCCATGATAGTGGCACGGCCGAAGAAGTGTTGCAGGACTGCTTCCTGAAAGCCTATACCAACATCGAGCGGATCAACCCTGAACTGCCGATCTCGCCCTGGCTACATCGGGTGGCGGTAAACCTCAGTTGCAACGCGCTGAAGAAGCATCGCTGGCTGGAGCCGCTAGAGAACATCACGGAGCGACTTTTCAGCGACAACGGTGCCTCGCCCGAGGGTGCCGCCGAGCTTGGCGAACTGAGCGGGATGCTGCGGCAGATGATTGACCGGCTGCCACTTAAGCATCGGGTGGTAGTGGTGCTGCACTACCTGCAAGAGTTCTCGCTGCCAGAGATTGCCTATATCATTGATTGTCCGGTTGGGACGGTCAAGTCGCGACTCCACTACGCGCGGCAGGTGTTGCGCGTCGGGTTGGAGAAGGAGTACGGGCGGATGGTGCCTACGGTGACCGAGTTGGGGATGGAGGTTGTGTTATGAAGCCCCGCGCATCTAACCGACAGCGTGGCTGTATCATCAGCGACGAAGAGATGGAGATGGCGCTGCATCGAATGATGCGTGAGCAGTACGCAACAGCAGAACCGTCGGCCCAATCGTGGCGGAAGCTACACAGCAACCTGGTTGCCGGGCAGCCGCTCGACCCTCGACAAGAGGTGCAGCCGCGCCTGATCGGCGTCCGTCTTGCCTGGCTAAACCTGTTCGTACCCCGTATGATGCAAACCGCGCTTGCGGTCGTCATCCTGCTGGCAACTGTGCTAACCAACGGTGCCGACCTGGGCGGCTTTATGCAACATCAGTCGGCTAATCACACCCAGACCGCGCCGAGTGGCCAGATACTTGATGACCGCACTCAGGATCCGCCAGTAATGAAGAACCTTCCCAACCTGGACCAACCTGCAGGGCAGCCGCAGACTGATAATTCACAGAACGGTAGCAACTCGGTTAGCAGTTACGAGCGGGTACGCAATGATGTATATCCGGTGGCAGTCAGCTACGATAACTCACCGCGGCGAACGGGAGAATACTTCGTACACTAACCTGCCCTGCTTACTTAACCCCGTCTGCATACGCGGATGGGGTTTCTTTTTGCATCAACCCTGCACCTATGCCATTGTAGGTACGAATGACGGTTCGCCCTGGGGACAACAATCTAAAAGTTTGTGAATATCTTGACAAAGTATGCAGCAGCGGGTTATAATCCTTAATAGCATTACGGTGGCAACCAGAGCAGAGGTTGCAAAGATTGTTCGACTATTTCGGTCGAACCACCCGATTTCAGGTTAAAAGATGGCAATCACATCCCCTTCCAGTCCCCATGTTGATACCGCCCTTCCAGAGCCTGCCCCTGCCGTGTTGATCAACCCGGTGCAAGAAGAACTCAAGCTGGTCGAGGAGCTGCTGCGCTCGGTGGCACGGGTAAAATACGCCTTCCTGGCCGACATCCTGGATGCGATCGTCACCGCTGGTGGCAAGCGGCTGCGGCCCACCGTGCTGCTGCTGGCCGCTCGTTTCTATAATTACGATGTGGAACACCTTGTCCCGGTCGGCGCGGCCATCGAACTGCTGCACACCGCCAGCCTGATCCACGATGACACGATTGACGACTCGCTGCTGCGGCGGGGTAAGCCGACCCTCAACTCGATACTAAGCAATGGCGCGACCGTGCTAACCGGCGACTACCTGTTCGCCCACGCCGCCAGCCTGAGCACCCGCAGCGAGAGCATCCGCGCGGTGCGCATCTTCGCCGACAGCCTGGTGACGATTATGGATGGCGAACTGGCCCAGATTGCCAGTGGGCGCAACCCGGAGCGGGCGCGTGAGAACTACTACGCCCGCATCTACGCCAAGACCGCCTCGCTGTTCGAGGCCGCCTGCCACATCGGCGCGGTCATCGGCCAGGCACCGGAGCATGGCATCGAGCGGCTCGGTCGCTACGGGCGGCAGATGGGCATGGCCTTCCAGGTGATTGACGACATCCTCGACTTCCAGAGCAACACCGCCGACCTGGGCAAGCCAGTTGGCAACGACCTGCGTCACGGCACTGTCACCCTGCCCGCGATGTACTTCATGGACGAAGCCCGCAGCGACGACGAGCGCCAGTTGGTACGCAGCGTCATCGAGGGCAAGGTGGATAACGATGAGCAAGTCAACGGCGCGATCAGGCTGATCAAGGAGTCGAACGCGCTGGAACTCGCCCACCGCCA
>QHBQ01000222.1 GCA_003243865.1 Candidatus Chloroheliales bacterium
CCCCACCTGCTGGAGACGGTGCGCGGGGTGGGTTATCGGCTCAACGGCAGTGGCAAGTTAACTTCCCCATCCTCCACAGCATCACATACTTCCTGAACTCATACCACGTCATTGCCAGCGCCAGCGCTAGGCCCAGCCAGCCGTCTTTCCACCCCTCTAGCGATATGTAGCGGCGGCGAAACTCACGCAGCGGTTGCAGCACGAAGTTGCGCAGCCGCACCCTCTGGCCCTGCTGGTAGAGGATGCGCGCCTCGAAGGCGGTGTAGTAGCGTTGCTTGGCGCGGAATTGCGCCCAGGTCTCATAGTTGTAATGGATGAGCGGCTCGCGCAACTTTGCGTCGGGGCCACTCAGTTGTGCCAGCTCATGCACGGCGCGGCTCTCGTCGTAGCGGGCGGCGGTGCGGCGCAGCAGGCGCAACTGGTAGTCGGGATACCAACCCGCGTGCCGCACCCAATGACCGAACATATAGTTGCGCCGCGCCGCCCAGTATCCTGCTATACTTGCCTCCCTCATTGGGGGAGGCAGGGCCGAGGGCAATGCCGCCAAACACTTCTTGATTTCAGCAATCAGTGTGGGAGTAAGCCGCTCGTCAGCATCAATGAACAACACCCAGTCGCCACCTGCCGTTTCCAGGGCGCGGTTGCGCTGCGCCGAGAAGTTGACGAAGCGGCTAACCACCACCCGTGCGCCAGCCGCCTCCGCAATCCGGGCGGTGTCATCGCTGGTGCGGTCGTCGAGCAGCACCAGCAAATCATCGGTCAGCGGGCGGGCGCTGGCAAGGCAGGCAGCGATCTGCTTGGCCTCGTCGCGGGCGATCACTACTGCTGTGATTGTAGGGTTAGGCATGAGGCATGAGGCATGAGTGGGGGTTGACCCACGCTAACTGATGTATGGGCGCATCGCACACGCCGTCGCCGAGCAGTTATGCTGCCCTTTGCTACACTGGCTCCCTAGCACCGAGGTAGTCCGCTTGTCCGCTTTCGAGTCCGCTGGCTGCCTTTTCGTTCATAGCCGGAATATCTTACCATAAACCCGCCAGCGCTGGCGCAACTCAGCGGCATCGAATGCGCCGTGACGCTGCTGCCGCCAGTCGGCGAGGGCGCGGTATAGCATCGCGGCACGGGTAAGCAGGCGGGCGGCGCGTTGGAAGACGGACGAGTAGTGCTTGCGGTATAGTAGGGCGCGGCTGTGATGCAGTTCGTAGAACATTCGGCGCGGCGCGCTCTTCACACTCTGCCCCGCATAATGCACGACGCGAGCGGCGGGAACACTGTAGTAGTGGTAACCGGCGGCGTGGATGCGCATTGCCCAGTCCACCTCCTCGGCGTACATGAAGAAATCCGCATCGAAACCGCCAGTGCACTCGTAAGCGGCGCGACTGACCACAAAGGCCGCGCCGAGGGTGAAGTCCACCGCGAAGGGCTGCTGGTTGGCGGGATTGTCCTGTTGGTAGCGTCCGTTCAGCGTCGTGTCCACCAGCCGTGGAAAGATGGGGAAGAGGTCAAGCGCAACCTGCGCCAGTGTAGGGAAGCGAAACGCGCTGCGCTGCAAGCTACTGCCAGGATTGAGCAGGCGCGGGCCACACGCGCCCGCATCGGGGTGGGCATCCATGAACGCCACCAGTTGGCGGAGCGCACCTTCCAGCACGATAGTATCACTATTCAGCAACATCAGATAACGGCCCCGCGCCGTCTTCAACCCCAGGTTAGCGCCGCCGCCATAGCCGAGATTCGCGCCGCTCTCGATCAGGCTCACCTGCGGGTAGAGGCTTCGCACCATCGCCGCGCTGCCGTCACCGCTGGCGTTGTCCACCACGATGACCTCAGCGACGATGCCATTGCTCCCTTCTTCTATATCAGCATAGACCGAGGCGAGGCACTGCTTCAGCAGGTCGCAAGTGTTATAGTTGACGATGATGATGGAGAGGGTGGCGGTAGAGTTGCTCAATTTGCCCCTGCGGGTAGCCTCACAATAAATATAGCCGCATCGCCAATGTTAATAATTGCGCTATAAGCAAGGGTATCTTGATCCACCAATGCAATATGATCAATCTCATAGCTATCACTCCATGCCGTTACTGTGTTTAGCCTAGTAACACTGTCGTAGCTGATTATATAGCGATGAAGCGGCGTGTTCTCACCTACAAGCATCGCTACAGTTTTACCGGCAACTATTGGTTGGTCAATTGTACCACTCGGATAAAGCCCAAGTGAGTCATCAGAGTTGCTGCTAATGTGATGCAAATTAACTGCCACCTGGCTTTGGAACGGTTCAGTCCAAACTATGTCGTCACCGGATACGCTATACGAACCAACGTAGCCGTTCCATTTGGCGAACATCGTATCACCTTTACTACCATCGCTACGCAACAGGTACATGAAGACCACACCATTATTTGCTTCGCACCACACTAGTGTACCATCCGCAGCCACTAGCTTTGCTATATAACGATCAGTAGTATGAACCAGCTTGTCACCGCCGGTTAGAATGTTGCGCTGATAGATCCCCGGTTTGCCCTCGAGAGATGCTTGATAGTAGATAAAGTTACCATCAACTACAAAGTTAAACAAATTAATGTCATCGCCATACATAGCAATAGTTTCTCGTCTTGTGGTAGGATCAAATACATGAATGTCACCGCGACTAGTTGGTGAAGCCTCCAACCAATAAAGTATCTTGCCGTTACCCGTGACATTTACTTTGTCCCCAGGTCTATCAGTAACGACATAGCGTTCGCCGCTATCTACATCATACCCGCAGAGACCACAGTCGCTACTCACCCAAAAGAGCGATCGCCCCGCTACCACAAGTGGCCAAGTATTAGACAGGGACAAGATCTTTGCCGCTGGGCTGGCAACTTCAGGCTGGTATGTGCTGAGATCTATAATGTAAAGTTCATTCCCTCCATACGAGCCATACACACTTGGTGGCGTTAGGGTATAAGCCAAGACGCTGCCAGTGATTGCGTAACCAGCAATACCTTTCTGGACGTATCTGACTATGGGGGTATTAACCCCGGCGTCTACATTATACACTTCAAGCGAACCAAAAGAAGCAGTGTCTCCGAGTAGGTTATCCCAGAGTACCAGATTGCCAGCACCAATGACCCCCTCAGCAGGGTTGGATGACGCGGTTGTTATTCTTCCGCCTGCGATATCATACAGATAAAGCCCCCTTCGCGAAGGGGGACAGTCAAACCCTTCGCCGTTGTAGGCTAGCACAACTTTGTCGCTGGCGAGTGCATAGCCGCTGAAGCAGTAGCTTTGATCGGTAATAATGTTGTCTTTGCGCTCATTATCAGCAGTGATCAGGTGCAGAGTGATGATTGGCGGTGAAGATTGCCCGGTAAACTCACTTTCTTGCCACAGCACCGCTCCATCATGGGCAACTGCGTGCGAACCAGCTTGGTCAATTAGCTGCTGCTGCCTGGTGCTTAGGTTATAGGAGTAGAGGCCGCCAGCGCCAGTGTTTAGTTCATAGTATAGTACACCCCGATCCAGTGCCAAACTCCCAAATCCAGAGTCACCGGTGTCAAGAACGGTAGAGACCTGTCTCGTCTTGATGTCAAAGCCCATTATCTTATTATGTTTGGGTTCAGCGTACTCGCCCCATACTAGGGTGTTACCATCAGTGGCCAACGCCAACTTATAGGCCAATTCATTTGTGACAAGGAACTGCTGCTGCTTGGCAAGATCATAGCCATAAATGGCGCTCTCGCGTTCAACTTGAATGTCGCCCTTGAATTTGGCCGGGTCAAAGTTAATCCAAAACAGGTAGCCATTAGCGGCTACCGGCGCTCCAGCCACGTTCCTAATAGGAAACTGAGTAGTACTGGGAAGCGCGGTTGGTGTCGGGGTGGACACATTATATTTCTCGTTGTAGGCAAAACGCCCCAACTGCGTCAGCAGCACATCATATGGCGTAGCATTCTCCGGGTGGTACTCAAACTCGGCCCGTTCAAAGTATTGCACCATGTACACCTTGCCGTCGAGTGGCGACTGCTCGGCCAGTTCCTCACTGATGGGGTAGCCAACGTTGGCGAGTCCGCCCAGCCGCCGCCAGGCGTTCAGCAGCAGCCTGCCGACGTGCCTGCCGGTCTGGGGGAAAAGGGTGGGGCTATCGGTGCTGACCCGCTCGGTTAGCGGGGGCATTGGGTACTTCTGCTTATACCGCATCGTGCCAAGCTGAGTGAGCAGCACGTCATACGGCGCAGCGTTCTCCGGATGATGCTCGAACTCGGCCCGCTCGAAGTATTGCACCGTGTAGGTCTGGTCATTGAGGGCAGACACCTCGGCGAACTCGTCGCTGAGGGGATAGCCGAAGCGCTCCAGCCCGCCATGCTGCTCCCAGTAGCTCTGGAATGCGCCGCGGATGCTGTGTCCCGTCTCAGGGAAGTAGCGCTCACCGGGCGCGGCCTGGCTCTGGTAGCTGCCCGCTAGCAGCGTGCAGACAATCGCCAGCGCCGCGATTACTCTAACCTTCTTCATTACCCGAATCCCCTTTATGCTGTCATCTAGCGGGAGGATAGTTGCGACCAGCATTGATGCGCTGCGAGAGGGCGTATGCCATACGCCCCTACGGCAGCCGCGTGTCCCGCTCACCCACTCATGCCTCATGCCTCATGCCTAGATATACAACGATTGGGCCAGTGGTTCGGTTGCGCAAGGGGGGCAGGTATGGTAAACTAGCCGTGTCCAGCATCGGTTGTGCCTGGGTATGATAACATACTTTAAGGACTAATATGCAAACCTACGTCAATGAGGCATTTATCGCCAACCGGCTGCGGCTGGCGCGGCGGCTGCAGTTCCTCGGCTTCGGTATCCTGTTCGCCGCACTGATTCTGACTTTGTTGCCGACCATCGGCGCACCGTCCACCCCTGCACCCCAAACCAACGCTAGCGGCACGCCGATTAGCGTGCAGGTGCTTAGTGGAACTGTACCAATCAGCGGCAGCCAGGCAATTACTGTTAGCGGGAGCGTCACTGTGGCTGGCACGCTAACCAACACCGCTAATTCTGCCAATCGCGCCTCGGTCAACCTGTTCGCCCTGATGATCTACTACGTTGGCCTCATCGTCGGCTTCCAGATCCTCAGCGCGGGGCAGTGGATGGGCCGTAAGTGGAAGACGCGCCCGCGCGCCGATGAGCAACTCGCTGAGGAGCTTAAGGGCGCAACCAACAAGTATGCCTTCTACAACTACATCCAGTTGCCCAGTGCGGAGAAAGCGCCGCGCGTGCCGATGGTTGACCACCTCATCCAGGCGCCGGAGGGCTTCCTCATCGTGCAGATGCAGCCGGAGTTCGGGCAGGTTAGCTATAACCGCAACCGCTGGAACCGCAAGGTCGGCATCATCGAGCGCATTGGCTTGATCGGTTCGCCGCCGCTCGGCGACCCGGGGCGGGCGCTGGATGTGAAGATCCTTGCATTCAAGCGCTGGTTGGCGAGCCTGGGTATCGAAAACGTGCTGGTGGATGGGGCGATTTGCTTCAACAACCCGCGCGCCCATGTCGAGATCAAGAGCGACCCGCCCTATCCGGTCATCAACCACCACCAGGTAGTTGACTACCTGCGCGATATGACCGCGGAGATTGATGCCAGTGAAGGGGAGAGCAGCCCGACCATCAAAATCGTGGGTGACGTGCGCAACAAGATCCACAACGCGCTGCTAGACCTGATACCGGCGGTGCAGGAGAAGCAGCCAGCGAAGGAGCAGCCGAAGGCAGCGCCCCGCAGTGGTGTCCGCCCCAGCGATACGCCGCAAGCCCAGGCTCGTGGCAGCCGCCCGCCCGCCGCGCCCCCACCACCGGCAAAGGGCAGTCGCCCCAGCGCGACGCCACCGCCACCCCCAAAGGGTAGCCGCAACCAGCCAACCCCACCTGCACCCGCTGGCCGCGACCAAGCGAAGCGAACCGGAAAGTAGCCGCCGATGCT
>QHBQ01000515.1 GCA_003243865.1 Candidatus Chloroheliales bacterium
TCCTCGTAGCCGCGCCGCACGATGACTAGCATCCGCTCCTGGCTCTCCGATAGCATCACCTCGTAGGCGCTCATCCCCTGTTCGCGGCGGGGAACACGCTCGGCGTGGAGGATGACCCCGGCATCGCCGCGACTGGCGCACTCCACCGTGCTGCTGGTCAGCCCCGCCGCGCCCAGGTCCTGCATCCCGACAATCCAATCGGTCTTCGCCAGTTCGAGGCAGGCTTCCATCAACAGCTTTTCGAGGAACGGGTTGCCCACCTGCACGGCAGGGCGGCGCTCCTCGCTGCGTTCGTCCAGCACATCGCTGGCAAAGGTGGCGCCGTGAATGCCATCGCGTCCGGTGTCGGCGCCAACCAGCATCAGCAGGTTGCCCGCGCCGCCGACGGTTGCCTTGATAATCTCGCTCTGCCGCGCCACCCCCGCGCACATCGCGTTGACCAGCGGGTTGTCGGCGTAGGGTTCGGCGTAGTAGACCTCGCCAGCGACAGTGGGGATGCCGAGGCAGTTGCCGTATCCGCCTATGCCCGCTACCACCCCGCCGACCAGGTAGGGGGTGCGGGGGTGTTCGGGCGGACCGAAGCGGAGCGAGTCGAGGATGGCGACCGGGCGAGCGCCCATGGTGAAGATGTCGCGGACGATGCCGCCGACGCCGGTGGCCGCGCCCTGGTACGGCTCGACCGCGCTGGGGTGATTGTGCGACTCGATTTTGAACACCACGCAGAGGCCGTCGCCGATGTCCACCACGCCCGCGTTCTCGCCCGGCCCTTGCAGCACACGCGGGCCACTGGTGGGAAACAGCTTGAGCAGCGGCTTGCTTGACTTGTAGCCGCAGTGTTCGCTCCACATCGCGCCGGTCATGCCCAGTTCGACCAGGGTGGGTTCGCGGCCCAGCTTTTCGACCAGCATCTCATATTCGGCGCGGCTGAGAGCCACCTCGGCCAGCAGGCGGTCATCTACGGTGGGGTGGTTGTTCAAGACGCTTCCTTTCGCGGCTACACTATCAGGGGTTCAGCTTCACGGGCAGCGGCGAAGTGGGAATGCCAGTCGCGCAGGCTCTGGAAGAAAGCGAGGCCATCGGCGCTGCCAAGCAGCGCCTCGGTGGCCCGCTCCGGATGGGGCATCAGCCCAACCATGTTGCCACTACGGTTGCAGACGCCCGCAATGTTGGCAACCGAGCCGTTAGGGTTGGCTTCCTCGACCACATTGCCCGCCGCATCGCAGTAGCGCAGCACCACCTGCCCATTATCCTCAAGCTGGCGCATCGTATTGGGGTCTATGTAGTAGCTACCCTCGCCGTTGGCAATTGGCAGATGGTAGGGCTGGGGCCGGAGGTGAGCGGTGAACGGTGTGGGCAATGCTCCAGGTTCGGGGCAGATGTGCAGCCAGTGCGACTGGAAGCTCAGGCCTGCGTTGCGGCGCAGCGCGCCCGGCAGCAGCCCCGCCTCGGTCAGCACCTGGAAGCCGTTGCAGATGCCCAGCACTGGCCCGCCGTCCGCAGCGAAGTGGCGCACCGCTGCCATAATCGGCGAGAAACGGGCAATCGCCCCCGCCCGCAGCGCATCGCCATAGCTGAACCCGCCTGGCAGCACCAGCGCATCGAAACCGGCCACGCTCCGCTCGGTGTGCCAGATATACTCCACTGCTTCGCCCAGCACTTTGATCGCATTGTACGAATCGGCGTCACCATTGCTGCCAGGAAAGACGATTACTCCTACGCGCATGACACCTCCAAGTTGAAAGTGAAAGGCCGAAAGTTGAATGACGGTTTTACCTTTACTGCTTCGCGCTTATCTCGAAGCGGTAATCCTCGATCACCGGGTTGGCGAGCAGGCGGGCGCACATCTCATCTACCAGCCGCCCCGCCTCCTGCCGGTCGCGGGCGCTGAGGGTGACGACGATGTACTTGCCTGCCCGCACGCTGGCAACGCTGTTGTAACCGAGGTGGCGCAGCCCGTCGGCAATCGCTAGCCCCTGTGGGTCGTTCACCACCGGCTTGAGCGTAACGTAAATTGCGGCCTGGTACTGTTGCGGTTCGCTAATGATTACACCTCCTTACGGATCAATCTGCTGTCCGGTGAGACGATAATAGGCCTCGCGGTACTTGGCAGCGGTGACGTGTACCACCTCTGCGGGCAGGGTAGGGCCAGGCGGCTGCTTGTTCCAGCCGCTGGCGGTCAGCCAGTCACGCACGTACTGCTTGTCGAGGCTGGGCTGAGGGCCGCCTGGGCGGTAGCTGGCCTCATCCCAGAAGCGCGACGAGTCGGGGGTGAGCGCCTCGTCAATCAGGATTAGCTCACCGTCAAGCAGGCCAAACTCGAACTTGGTGTCAGCGACGATGATGCCACGGGTCAGCGCATAATCGGCGGCGGCGACGTAGAGTTCGATCGAGGTGTCGCGCAGTCGCTCGGCAAGCTCCTCGCCGACCAGCGCCGCGGCCTGCGCGAAGCTGATATTCTCGTCGTGACCAACTTCCGCTTTGGTGCTGGGGGTGAAGATCGGCGCGTCCAGCTTGGTACTCTCCACCAGGCCGTCGGGCAGTGGCAGGCCGCAGACGGAGCCGCTGCGCTGATACTCCAGCCAGCCGGAGCCGGACAAGTAGCCGCGCACTACGCACTCAAGATTGATGCGCTGCGCCTTGCGCACCAGCATAGCTCGCCCCGCCACTTGCTCGCGGTAGGGCGCGGCTTGCAGGGCGGCAGGGAAGTCGGCCAGGTTGATGCTGATCATGTGGTTGGCGATAATGTCGCGGGTGAAGTCGAACCAGAAGGTAGACAACTGGTTCAGCACCTTGCCGCGCCCAGGGATGCCACTCGCCAGCACCGTGTCGAACGCGCTGAGGCGGTCGGTGCTGACGATGAGCAGGTGTTCGCCCAGGTCGTAGCTGTCGCGCACCTTACCGCGAATGAACAGCGGGTAGGGCAGGTTAGTGCTGGTAAGCGCCTCTTCCGTATTAAATCTCCTCTACATCAATCTGCGCTCGCTGCAGCTTGCCGCTGAAGTCCACGTAGAGGGTTTTCCACTCGCTGAAGATGTCCAGCACCGCCTGGCCGCCCTCGCGGTGGCCGTTGCCGGTGCCGCGCGTGCCGCCGAACGGCAGGTGTACCTCCGCGCCAATCGTGCCAGCGTTGACGTAGACGATGCCGGTGGTGATGTCGCGCATCGCCACGAAGGAGTTGTTGACGCTGCTGGTAAAGATGCTGCTGGAGAGGCCAAATTTGGTGTCGTTGTTCACGTCAATCGCCTCCTGCAGGCTGTTCACCTCAATGATCGAGGCAACTGGACCAAAGATTTCCTCCTGGGCAACCCGGGCAGTGCGCTTCACGTTGTCGAGTAGGGTCGGCTTGAAGAAGTAGCCTTTGCCCAGATCGCCATCGCGGGCCGGGCCGCCGCCGGTAATGATATCTGCCCCGTCATTGTGGGCGACTTCCATATAGGAATTGATCTTGACCAGCGCCGCCTCGTTGATGACCGGGCCGACATCGGTGCTGTCCTTCAGTCCGTCACCGAGGCGCAGCTTGGAGACGCGCTTGACCAGTTTATCGGTCAGCTCCTTCTTCACCGCCTTGTGGACGATGATGCGGCTGGCGGCGGTGCAGCGCTGGCCGCTGGTGCCGAACGCGCTCCAGACGATGCCCTCCACTGCGAGGTCGAGGTCGGCGTCGTCCATCACGATGATGGCGTTCTTGCCGCCCATCTCCAGCGAGACACGCTTGAGGTGTTCTGCCGCCTTAATCGAAACCTGGCGACCGGCGTCGGTACTGCCGGTGAAGCTGACCAGCTTGACATCGGGGTGGCCGATGAGGGCATCGCCAACCTCGCCGCCGGGGCCGGTAATCAGGTTCAGCACACCGGCGGGCAGCCCCGCCTCCTCGAAGATAGCAACAAACGCGGCGGCAAGCGCCGGGGTATCGCTGGCGGGCTTGAACACCACCGTGTTGCCGAGGATAAGCGCAGCAGTGATCTTCCAACTGGGAATGGCAACCGGAAAGTTCCAGGGGGTAATTGCCGCAACCACGCCGATCGGCTCACGCACCGACATTGCAAACTTATTGGGCAATTCGCTGGGAACGGTGTAGCCACTCATCCGCCGCCCCTCAGCGGCCATATAGTAGGTCATATCAATCGCTTCCTGCACGTCGCCCCGGCCCTCGGCTAGCACCTTGCCCATCTCGCGAGTAACCAGGCGGCTCAGTTCCTCCTTGCGCTGCACCAGCAGTTCGCCAACGCGGAAGAGGATCTCGCCGCGCTTCGGCGCGGGCGTTGCTCGCCACTTGGGGTAGGCGCGAGCGGCGGCTTCGACCGCGCGGTTGACATCCTCCGAGCTGCTGCGCGCCACCTCGGTGATGACCTCACCATTCGCTGGGTTGATGGTGGTGAAGGTTGCGCCGCTGCGGGCGGCCACCCATTTGCCATCAATATAATTCTGATTGTGCATAATTGACAACTTTCTCCTCTCTGAGAAAAGCGGGCGCTGATAAGCGCACCCAAAGAAACTAACAGATGGGGATATTATAACATATGGTGGGGGAGAGGTGAAAGATTAAAGACCAAGGATTAAAGGTGGAGCGGAATCTTGACGCCGGTCAAGGTGAAAGGCTATAATAACTGCGGCAGGGGCTGGCCTTGAATACTAACCTGGAGGTGTGGTGATGGATAGTGCGATATTGGAGCAGGCGCGCGCCGGTGACGCGGCGGCATTTGCAGTTATCTATGAGACTTACAACCTGGCTATCCACAACTACGCCTACCGACTGCTGGGCAACCAGGAGCAGGCCGACGATATTACCCAAGAGGCTTTCATTAAGGCGTACCAGGGTATCGGCAGCTTGCGCAACGAAGCGGGCTTGCAGGCGTGGCTCTACCGCATCGCCTCCAACCTTTGCCTCGATGTGCTGCGGCGGCGCAAGGTAGTGTCGTGGTTGCCCCTCCGCGAGGAGGGCAATGGCGACACCCCGCCGCATGGGGTCCATCTCGACCTTGCCGCACCCAGTGCCGATTTCGCTGCCGACCTTGCCGAGGCGGACGCGGTTCACGCCGTGCTGGCCCAGTTGCCCCCCCCACTGGCCGCCTGCCTGGTGCTACGTAGCGTCGAGGGGTTCTCCTGCGACGAGATTGCCGAGATCCTGAAGATACCGCGCGGCACGGTCTGGAGCAGGCTGGCGCGGGCGCGGGAACTATTTGTCGCCGCCTACAATCGCGGCGGATCAGCGGGGGGCAGATAGCTAGTGGGTTGTCCAGCATATAAAGATCTGCTCTCGCGCTACATTGACAACGAATTGAGCAAGCGTGAGCGCGAAGAGCTACAGGCGCACCTGCAGGTATGCAGTCGGTGCAGCCACGCCCTGGCTAAGTATCGGCAGATGGAAGCATTGCTCGGCAGCAATGCAACCAGGCCCGCACCCAAGCCTAACCCGGCAGTGCGCGACAAGGTGCTGGCCGCTATCGAGGAGCAACAGCGACACAGGATCAGCCCGCTCGGTGGGGTGATATCCGGACACGCTACGCGCCGCTTCAGCATCGGGCGGATGGTCGGGTTGGTGGCGATTGTCGGGGCCGTGAGCGTAACGGCGGTGCTGTTGGCGCAAAACCCGGCTGCACGCGGTCTATGGGGCGAGGTCGGCAATACTGCAGGCGAACCATCACCCAGCCCCGATTTGGCGCTGACCAGCGTAGCGCGAGCGAACGCTACTGCCACCGCTGTATCCGCCCTGCCCCCTGCACACATCACCAGCTACAGCCTGCTCAACAGCCAAAATCAGCTAATCAAACCCACCGAAGTGCCGCTCGACGCCGCAGTTGCGCTACGCTTCGATGCCCCTATGGAGCGTGGCTCCATAGAGCAGGGGTGGCAGATAAGCCCGCCCATCCCTGGCAGTTTCGACTGGGTGGCCGACAACGAGGTCCACTTCATCCCCTACAACCTCGGTTATATCCCTGCCGTTACCTACACCCTCAGCTTGAGCAACAGCGCCCATGTAATGGGGGGCGGGTCGCTAGCCGCGCCGTTTACCTACACCTGGACGACGATGTCGCCACCCGCCTTGCTCGATCACACCCCTGGCGATCTCGCCGCGAAGATCGCGCTGGATCAGGGCGTAACCATGCACTTCAGCCAGCCGATGCAGCGCGAGAGCGTGCAAGCCGCGTTCAACGTCAATCCAAGCATAGCGGGCAAGTGGGCGTGGAGCGATGACCGCCAGCAGGCAACCTTCGCGCCCGATGGCGGCTGGCAGCCATACACTCGCTACAGCGTTACCCTCGGTCACAACGCCGCCAGCGCTGCCGCGGTGCCGCTCGGCAGGGACATTAGCTGGCAGTTCGTCAGCGTCGAGATGGCAAGGGTCAACTTCATCACCGCGCAGGCAGGGCCGACCCTGCCCATCATCGGCCTGGCCGATGGGGCTGGCCGCTATGACATCCCCTTCAGCTACACCCAGCCCGACGGCAGCATCGGCCAACTCGTCTTCCAGCTATTTGCAGTCAGCGGCGGCGACATCAAGCAGCAGCCCATGCTCAAGCCGCTGGCGAGTAGCACGGTAGCGATCAATGGTGCTACCAGCTACAGCGGCACCGTGACCCTGGGGTTGCAATCCGGAGTCTACCTGCTCGCCGCGCCGACCGGCCAGCAGGTCTACCTGATCGTCAGCGATGAGCAGGTAGCGGCCAAGCAGGCGGGCGGGCAACTGCTGCTTTGGGCCACTCGAAATGGCAAGCCGGTGGTGGGGCAGGAGCTGCAGGTGTATGACGCCGCGCACCAGTTGCTCGATGATGGCCGCAGCGGGACAGATGGCCTGTACCTGACCAACCTCAATGCGGGAGCGACCCCGGCATTGGTGCTGGCTCGCGACGGCAACGCAGCGCGGGCGGTGGCCTTCATCAACGGGCAGCCCGCCAGCAACAGCAACCTGCGCATCTACACCTATACCGACCGCGCCGCCTATACCGCGGGTGACGCGCTGAATTTCAAGGTAGTGGCACGCTCAGTCGCAGGGACCAATTATCAGTTGCCACCGCCCGACACCAGCATCAACATGACCCTCGCCGATACGCATGGCATCGCCCTCGCCAGCGTGATGCTGCGGCCCGACAGTTATGGCATGGTTGGCGGCAGCTTCCCGCTTGCCCCCGCGCTGCACGAGGGCTGGTACACGCTCAGCGCGGCGACGATGGGGCAGGGGCAGCAGCTAAGGGTATATGTCCACCAGCCGGGTGCGGCGACAACCCTGACTCGCATCAGCGAAACCCACCCCCTGACCGCTACCGAGGGTAGCTTGAGCGTCACTCTGGACAAGAGCGAGTATAGCGTCGGCGAGACTGCGACTCTGACCATCAGCAATGCGCCCGCCGAGAGCGCCGCTGCGCTGCTGACTGTGGAGCGGGGGAGCTTCATCCTGCGCCGTAGCGGAGTGATCAGCGGAAGCGCCAGCCTGGAACTGCCAATCAGCGCGGCGATGGCACCAGCAGCGCGGGTACAGGTTAGCCTGCTCACCAGCAATGGGCCAATCAGCGCGGGGGCCGACTTGCGAGTGCCGCTGGGCCGCACTCTTGATGTGAGGCTGGAGCCGGACGCCAATGCCAGGCCGGGGCGCAATGCAGTCTTCACTGTGCGCGTCGCTGACCACAAAGGCCAACCCCTGCCCGCCGCTCTATCGTTGAGTGTAGGCAACACCGCACCCGACAGCAACATCAGCGCCACCTTCTACCCCACGATGGTCACGCCCGCGCCGCTATATAGCGTCGCGACGCTAACTGACTCCCTCCCCCGAGATGGGGGAGGGCCGGGGTGGGGGGCCGAGCCGAGCGAGAAGATACCAGCGGCCACCCAACTTGCCTACTGGGGTGGCAACCTGCTAGTCGGCGCAAGCGGAGTGGCGACCTACAGCGTGGCGCTGCCCGCAGATGCGCGCGGCGATTGGTGGGCCACCGCGCGGGTGGTCGGCGCGGATGACAGCTTCGGCCAAGCCAGCGTCAGCTTCCCGCTCACCGCCCCACTGGAGGTCAGGCCGCTCGCCCCTGCCAGCTTCGTGCAGGGCGATCGCGTCAATGTCGGCGCCACCCTAATGAATCACACCGCCCAGACAGTCAGCGGCCACATCACCCTCAGTTCCGATGGCCTCACCTTTATCGGCGCGAAACCAGCGGAGCAGAGCGTGACCATCGAGGCCGGGCAAGCGCAGACCATCACCTGGCGGGTGCAGGTGCGTCGCGCCCGCGCCGTAGGGATGGTGTTCGATTTCTTCGCCGACGACGCCAGCAACAAGGGGCTGGCGACTCCACTGGACAGCTCGGTTGATGCCAGCGCCGAGGTGCGCCCCGCCACGCCGCAGCAGGTCAGTGCCAGCGCCGGAATGACCACCGCCAGCGCGACGGTGACGGCCACGTTGCAATCGGAGCCAGCCACCGACCTGAGTAGCATTGAAATCGAGGTAGATCCCTCAATTGCCGCCGCGCTAATCGGCAGCCTGGGGGCTGAGCTTGACGCCGCCGCGCCAGGGAGCGAAGCGATGAGCGGACTGGCGGCGGAGGCGGCGCAGTTGGACGATGCCTTTGGCCGCTTGCAATACAGCAAGGCGGCGCTGCCCAGCTTCAACGAGGCGGCCAGCGCAGCGATGCAGGGGGTGTATACCAACCAGCAGCCCGATGGCGGTTGGGGCGACCGCGGGGCGGGCAGTGATATATGGGCTACCGCCTTCACCCTGCACAATCTCGCCCGCATCCGCGACGCCGGGCCGGGCGTAGACTCCCAGGTAACCGCACGGGCGGTGGCCTGGCTGCGTCAGCAGTTGCCTCAGATGAACAACGAGCAGCGCGCTTATAGCTACTACGTGCTGGCCCTGTTCAATGCGGCGGATTTGAGCGAGGTGCGCCCGCTGCTGGCCCAGCCGCTCGACCACTTTGGCACTGCTGCGCTGATCCTTGCCTTGCAGCGGCTGGGCGACCATGCGGCGGCGGTGCTGCTCGCGCACCAGCTATCGGCAGCAGCGGTGCTGCTCGCGCACCAGCTATCGGCAGCAGCGACGGTAAGCGATGGCGAACTGGCTAGCTGGCAGTCGGACGCGGTGGGCAGTGAGGTGGCAACTGCGACCGCAGTCGAAGCTCTGCTCCAGACCGTGCCGAGCGACCCCTTCATCAATCGTGGGGTGAGTAAGCTGCTCGCCATGCGGGTGGGCCGCCACTGGGAAACAGCGCGGGCGAGTAGTGCCGCCTTCGCTGCCCTGCTCAACTATGCGATTGACAGCAACGACGGTCGCGGCGCGGGCGCGGCGGTGCGGGTCAATGAGGATGTGCCATCGCCGGTGCAGCCGAGCCACGACCAGGTGGGTGGCTACAGCTACAAGCTCTACCTCAACGATACACTGCTCACCGAGGTGGGTGTAGACCCCAGCAACCCCAGCGCGGGCCATCGCCTCATCGTCCTGCCCGCCGACAAGCTGCAAACCAAGAACATCATTCGGCTGGTGGGCAGCGGTGGCAACTCGCTCTACTATGCGGTAACCACCCGCTATCGCCACAGCATCAGCGCCAGTTTCACCGCCAGCGACGATGACGCCCGCCGCTTCAGCTTGCAGAACCCTCGCGCCATCCCCTCGAACGGCAGCGATAGCTTGAGCATCAGCCGCAGCTACGAGAACCTCGACCGCCCCGCCGCCAGCGACATTGCGGTTGGCGACAAGGTGCGGGTAACGCTGAAGGTGCAGGTGGGCAAAGACGCCGCGCCGCTGCACCAGGTGGTAGTCAACGACCAGCTAGCAGCGGGCTTCACCCTGCTGGGGCCGGAGCAGGCGGCGCGTCCGATGCGCAGCGCGGTCAGCCAGAGCCGACCCGATGGCGGCCAGAGCGACGATGCGGCCACTGCCGACAGCCAGTATGCCAGCTTCAGCAGCGATGCGGGTGCGGTCAGCTTCCTGGTGGCGCAGATGCAGCCGGGCGCAAGCTACACCTTCAGCTATCTGGCCCAGGCGACGGTCAGCGGCGACTTCGCCGCGCTGCCCAGCATGGTTTACCCCATCGAGCAGCCCGACAATGCGGCAGCCTCAGCCAGTAACCTAATTAGCATCAGCGCGCCAAACAGCAAAGGGCAGCAGTAGTATGGAAAAGTTCGTCATCGAGGGCGGCCACCCGCTGAACGGCGAGATCACCCCTACGGGCAACAAGAATGCTGCCCTGCCGCTGCTCGCCGCCTGCCTGCTCACTGACGAGACGATTACCTACCACAACCTGCCGCAAATCAACGATGTGCGCACCATGCTGGCGATCATGCAGAGCATTGGTGTGACAGTGGACACCAGTCGCTGGGATGAGGATAGGCTGGTGCGGCTGACCGCGCAAAAGGTGGAGAGCAGCGAACTGGACTACGAACTGTGCCGCCGCATCCGCGCCAGCCTGCTGCTGATGGGGCC
>QHBQ01000295.1 GCA_003243865.1 Candidatus Chloroheliales bacterium
ACGCTGGTTGCGCCCAGGATGAAGGTGGTGATGAACAGTAGGTTCCACGAGGGCGCGAAACCGAGACCAATCATCACCAGGAAGAAGGCAGCGCACTCGCCCGCCCAGGAGATGAAGCCGAGACCAGAGGCAATCAGCAGGGCGCGGGGACTGAGCAGCAGGTTGGAACTCACGAACAGGTTGCGCAGGTGGTGCATCCGCTTGGCGACGAACGGGTAGCGCTCCAGCCAGGTAAGCAGCCGCTCGGTAAGCGCATGGTTGCGTACCAACACGATAATCGTCACATAGGCAAGCAGCACCAGCACCAGGATCGGCCAGAAGAAGTTGGCCGCCTCGGTCGTCCCCCCGAAGAGGATGAGCAGTCCGAAGCCCAGCACCGCCAGCAGGATCATAGCGATGCCATCGCTCATCCGCTCGGCAATCACGATCGGCGACGAGGTGGTAACCGGCGTGCCGTTCACCTGACGCAGCAGATACGCCTTGAGCAGTTCGCCAACCTTGCCAGGGGTCATCACCATGGTGAAGCCGCTGAAGAAGACCAGCCCGCTATCCCGCTTGCTGATCGGCCGTTCGCTGACCAGGTGAACGTAGTAATCCCACTTGAAGAAGCGCAGCACGTAGTTGAACAGGGTGAGGCCGAGGATGGCTGGCAGTAGCGCCCAGTTGAAATCGCGTAGCGACGCGCCCAGCCTGCCCAGGTCGGTGAACAGCCCCAGCCCCGCAACTACAATCACGCCGAAGATGACCGATAGGATGATCTTGCCCCGCACTTTATCGAAGAACGACAAACCCTACCGCCTTTCCAACCCTAGCCCTATATATCACGCCCGTTTAGTGTACCAGATGGCCGCGCTTTCTGCAAGGTTGGTGGGTACTTGGGGTGGGTTGCAAGTTATTGTTTCATCGCGAATCTGTTCCCTCCCACAATGGCCCAAAAATTGCGAGAGAAAAACCGAAGCAATTGCGCTCCGCCCTCGTATGTGTTATCATAAGGCAACTGCCGAACCAGGCAGCGCGACAACCCCGACCTCAGCAGCGGGTTGCCCCAACCCGATCGTTGCATATCATAATAGTGGAGGAGGATTATAGTGTCCAAGCAGCTTAAGTTTTACATCCGCGTCGCCATGGTCGCCGCCATGTTGATTACTCTTGGTATCGTGTACCTGCCACGTGACAGCGCGGCACAGGCAGGTTCAAGCAGCGGCGCACTGCAGCCAATACCCGACCCTGGTCACCATTGCCGAGATGTGGCCAATAGCAATCCACTGACGCACCCGACTGGCACCGTCCAGGTTACCCCCCGCCCGACCTGTACCCCAGAGCCAACCCGCACCGCCCGACCAACCAGCACCGCCCACCCAACCAGCACCCGCTGCGAACCGGCTGCCGCTAATAACAACCCGCTGCCGCTGCCGACTAGCACCGCCGAACCCCGCCCAACCTGCACCCCGGAGCCTTGTGAGGAGGAGTGCCATACCCCGCAGCCGACCCACACTCCGAACCCCAACCACACTCCTGAGCCAACCCGCACCCATGAGCCTTGCGAAGAGGACTGCCATACCCCGCAGCCAACCCGCACCCATGAGCCTTGCGANGAGGANTGCCACACCCCNCAGCCGACCAGCACTCCGAANCCNAACCACACTCCTGAGCCGACCCGCACCCATGAGCCTTGCGAANAGGANTGCCATACNCCGCAGCCGACCCACACTCCGAGCCCCAACCACACTCCTGAGCCGACTCACACACCTCACTCCTGAGCATCAGGCCTGTAGGCGGTCAACTAATCCCCCACCAGCGCGCCCTGACAGCAATGCCAGGGTGCGTTGGTCTATCCTGATGTACTATCACGCTCGGTTGGGGTAAAAACGAAGCAAAGCCCCCTAATCTTCGTATTAGAATATGGATGGGTTGTGTTATAATTTGGTGTCCAGGTTGGCAGACCGGTAAGGATTGCGGAAAATGGTTTTGCAGCGGAGCGCAACTCTTGTGGCGAGCAGCCCTACTGACCAACAATTTAATTTGGTCTTCAATCAATACGGCGGGTTTGTTTACACCATTGCTCAGGCGCTGCTGAAGAACCGGCAGGACGCAGAAGACGCCGTGCAAGAAGTGTTCATCCGCGTGTATCGTTCGCTGCACAATTATGACGAAGTCAAGGGCAGTATGGAGGCATGGTTGCGGAGTATTCTGCTCAACTACTGCCGCGACAAATGGCGCAAACGCAGTTTCCTCAGCATTCCGCTCAGTCTGCTTGCGCATAACCGCGATGGCGAGGAAGGCAACTGGGAGGAAGTATTGAGCAACGCAGGCGACACCAGCAACGAGGAAGGAAGGCCGGACATGGCCTTGCTTCGCCACGAGAGCGAAAACGAACTATGGGCGGCGGTAAATAGCCTCAGCGAGAAGCTGCGCCGCGTGGTGGTGCTGCGCTACTACATGGGCCTAAGCGACAACGAGGTGGCCGAGACGCTCGGCCTGCCCAAAGGGACAATCCACTCGCGCCTGCACGCCGCTCATCTGCGTTTGCAGACGCTGCTGGCCCACGACTGACTTGATTAGACCCCTCTCCCGCATGGAGAGGTTAGGTAAGGGTTCGTAATAGACCCTCTCCTGCGGGAGAGGCTGGGTGAGGGTGAGTAGCAACAAACGATGAACCACGAACAGATACAACGGGCAATAAGCAACTACCTGCGCGGCGAGCTAGGGCCGGAGCAGCAACGCGACTTCCTTGCCCACATCAATGCCTGCCCCCAGTGCCGCAGCGAACTGGCGATTGCCGCTCGTCTGCACCGTGAGCTACCCCAGGCCACGCCCTACGGCGTCAGCATCGGGGCGGCCTTGCCTGCCACGCTGGCTGCCAGGGTGCGAACCAGCGTTGACGGCCAGCAGCGCTGGGGCAAGCCGGTCGGCTGGCTTGACTGGCTATTCCCGGGGGCACAGCCGAACCCGCTGCGGCTGGCTGTGAACGTGCTAGCCGTGTTCTTGCTGCTTGCCACATTCGCCATCGGCGTAACTGCCCTGCGCAACGCTTTCCTGCCTGGTCCATCCCGTCCCGGCTACCAGGCCGACTTCACCTACGCCACCCAGGGCCTAACCGCAATCTTTACCGATACGACCGTCACTACCGATACGCTGACTTATCGCTGGGACTTCGGCGATGGCAGCAACAGCAGCCTGCGCAACCCCAGCCACATTTACGGCGGAGCTGGGGTTTACAACGTGAGTATGACCGTAAGCGGGCGGCGCGGCAGCGATAGCAAGAGCCATGCGGTGCAGGTTGGCGGCAGCCTCAATGGCACCCCTAGCCCCGCTGTCAGCCCATCGTTCAGCCCCACCGCATTCCCGTCCGGCCCGATCAGCTCGACGCTGGCACCGATACTGTCGCCGAATACGCCCGCCCCCCCCGCAACCGACACGCCGTCGCTGCCCGGCCAGCCGACGCCGACTCTGCCCAACCTCAACCCGCTGTCTACTGTGCCGCCGCTATCGCCAACTCAGCCGAGGACGGTGCGGCAGCAGCCTAGCGCTACACCCGCCCAGCCCAATAATGAGCCGAGCCACACCCCGCTGCCTCAGCCGAGCCACACCCCGATGTCCGAGCCGAGCAATACGCCACTGCCTCAGCCGAGCGCCACCGCCTTGCTCGCGCCGAGCAACACACCGCGCCCGCTACCAACCAGCACGACGCTGCCTCAACCAAGCAGCACGACGCTGCCTCAGCCGAGCCACACGCCGGTTATCGAACCGAGCGACACGCCGCGGCCGCAGCCGAGCGACACGCCAATCGTCGAGCCTAGCAATACTCCGATTATCGAGCCGAGTAGCACGCCCGTGCCGCCGACCCACGTGCCTACCCATACGCCTCAGCCCACCGATACACCAACGCCGACCCACGAGCCGCAGCCGACTAACACACCCGCGCCACCGACTGTTACGCCGGTGCCGCCCACCGAAACGCCACATCCTCAGCCAACCTGGACCATGGTGCCACAACCAACCTGTACCCCGCACCCTGGCAACGACCCTAGTTATGATGAGTGCCATGGTTAAGCGAAGGCAGCAAAAAGCCTCTTCCAACGGGAGAGGTTTGGTAGAAGTGATAATCTCATTTCGATCCAGTAGCGTAGCCGCGTGCTGCCCTCCCGCTCGACTTCATTCTCCAATACACCACCGAGCGACTCGATGATTCGCCGCGAGGCGGAATTATCAGCATTGCAGGTAATTACCACCCGTGCAAGCCCGAATCCTCGCGCTTCTACCAGCGCCAACCTCAGTAGCTCACGGCCATAGCCTTGCCCACGACGCGACGGCACGATCTCGCCGCCGACGTAGCCGCGCCATTGTAGCACCTCATCGCTAGCGCGGTGGCGGACGCTGACCTGGCCGATCACCTCGCCGTCGGCAATTAGCCAGTACATCGTCTCTGGCACCTCGCCGGGGGTCAGCTTGGTCTCGTCGGCCCAATTGCTAAACTGCTGGATATGGGCCGCAAAGTTAGCAGCGATAGTAGGAATGTCGAGGCTAAGGTGGCGACCCGCCGCGTGATATTCGGCCAACGCCCGCAGATAGCTGTCCTTATACT
>QHBQ01000332.1 GCA_003243865.1 Candidatus Chloroheliales bacterium
GAGGTCGTCACCCTCGACCGCGGCGACTATCGGCTCAGTGAGGAGAAGCCTGCGCCCAAGCCGAAAACCCACCTCGGCGTGGAGGAATCGTTGCTGTCGCTGCTGCTGCGCTACCCGGCGCTGATCGAAGATGTGTTCGTGCCAGAGATCACCGAGTTTGGCGGCACCGAGGCACGGCTGCTCTACAGCACGATGCTAAACTACAGCGTTGCTGAGTTGGAGAAGGACTCTGGGGTGGACAAAGTGACCAATCGGCTGCCACTTCCGCAAAAAAGTGGCGAAGGTATTGACGATGCGGGTATAATAGACGATGATGACCCCGCTATGCCCTACCCGGTATTGAGACAGGCGCTGGACCCCGCTCTACGCGGCTTCCTCTTGAGGCTGCTGCAAGTGGCCGCTCAGGAGCCAGCGCTGATTGGCCGCGAGTTGGAGCAGGAGCTAAAGGCGCGAGTGCGAAGGCTGCGTTCGCGCCGTGACAAACTCTGGCTGCGGCGGGCCGAGGTCATCCTCAAGGATTTGCAGGATAACGGCGAACGCGACGAGGCTAGCTACATCGCTATGCTCAACGAGGTGAACAGCCGCCTGCCGCTGCTGCGCGCCTACGCGCCGCCACCCAGCCCAGTCTTCCGCGACAGCCGCGACGGGACATTGTAGATTGTAATTGCAGATCGGGTAAGGATGAGTGGCACACACCACTCATCACTAATCACTCGCCACTCATCATTACGACCCGCCACCCCGTGCTGAAAGTGCGGACAATCTAGGAGGAGCAAAGTGCAGATGACGAACGGCACCAACTGGACTGACGGTAGCAAGCCTGGCCGCAACCGGATCCGCAAGCTGACCGGCGCACCTGTCGCCATCCCTACGTTCGAGGGCGGGCAACCGCTGCCCAACGAAGCGGCGACTGGCGGCGAACCGCAGACTCAGGGACAGAACATCTTCAGTACGCTCAGTGCCGACGATGTGACCGCGCTGGTGGGGCAGGGATTGGCCCAGGGCTATCTCACCCAGGAGCAAATCCTGGCGGTGCTGCCCACTCCTGAGATGAATGTCGAGCAGTTGGACGAGGTGTTTGCCAACCTGATTGACATGGGCATTGATGTGATTGATGACACCCGTGGCAACTTCTCGGATGCTCCTACCCCCCCGCTCAACCTCGCCCTCCTCAACACTCCCGTCGCCGCGCAACCGGATACTGAACTAGAACTGGTTGCTGGCATCGCCGACGAAATCGAGGCGGAGATCGAGGCAGAGCGCAGCAACGAAACCGATCTCAGCCTCGAACTGGATAGTATTAGCATTGACGACCCGGTGCGGATGTACCTGCGCGAGATTGGGCGCGTTCCGCTCCTCAGCGCCGACGCCGAGGTGTCGCTGGCAAAGCGGATGGAGCGCGGCGAATATCTACTACAGCTCAAGGCCGAGGTGAACAGCAGATCGGGCCTGATCGAGCGCAGCCGCACCCCTTATCTGGGCTATGCCAATGGCAGCACAGCCAAAGGGCTGTTCGGCAGCAGCACGAGCAAAGGGCTACCCAATAGCAGCAATGGCACCGCCTACTTGGACGGACACAACGGCAATGGAGGGGCGCGGCATATTGCGCCCCTTACCCATGCCAGTCTCGGGCGCGGCGAAATGGCCGAGGTTGACCCCGTTTGCCTCGAACTCTACAGCGCCTTGCGCAGGCGGTGGGGCCTGCTCGAAGAGGTCTATAGCGATAACTATGGCGAGCAGCCGCCTCGCTCCCGCCGCCAGTTGCTACTCTCGGTTGTACCCGCCAGCCAGATTGAGCAAACCGTGCTGAAGAAAATCGCCGCCAGTGAGCAGTGTTCCAGCGAGCAGGTCGAGGATACCCTGCGCAGCTCGCTGATAATCTTTGAGCTACTCCCCGCCGAAATCCGCCAGATAATTGACGAGCAGGGCATCTGGCCTAGCGAAGCCGATGTTGCCCGCATCCTCTACAATATCCGCCTCCCGCTGCGCACCCGCTGGGATGATATTATCGCCGATGCCAACGCCGCCCGTCGCCACCTCACTGAAGCGAACCTCCGCCTGGTGGTCAGCGTGGCGAAGAAGTATATCGGGCGCGGGATGTCGCTGCTCGACCTGATCCAGGAAGGCAACATTGGCCTCATCCGCGCAGTGGAGAAGTTCCGCTACACTAAGGGCTACAAGTTCAGCACCTATGCCACCTGGTGGATCCGTCAGGCCATCACCCGTGCTATTGCCGACCAGGCCCGCACCATCCGCATACCCGTGCATATGGTGGAGACGATAAATCGTCTGATTCGCACCCAGCGCCGCCTGCTGCAGGATCTGGGCCGCGAACCCACATCCGACGAGGTCGCTCAGGAGATGGGCCTACCGCCGGAGAAGGTGCGCGAAATCATCAAGGTGTCGCAGGAGCCAGTCAGCCTCGAAACCCCCATCGGCGAGGAGGAGGACAGCCACCTCGGCGACTTCATCGAGGACCAGAAGGCGCTCGCCCCCGCCGATGCCGCCAGCCACCAGTTGCTCAAGGAGCAGGTAGACGACGTCCTCGGCAGCCTCAGCCTGCGTGAGCGTCGCGTGCTGCAATTGCGCTTCGGCCTCGACGATGGCCGCAGCCGCACCCTCGAAGAGGTGGGCCGCGAGTTTGGCGTCACCCGCGAACGCATCCGTCAGATCGAGGCAAAGGCTCTGCGTAAGCTCCGCCACCCCAGCAGGAGCAAGAAGCTGAAAGATTACCTAGACTAAGGAGTTCTATCATGACCACAACTGCATCCAATCAAACGCAACTTCCACCCGATGCCACCCTCGACTATGAGGAAGAGGATGAGTACAACTTGCCTAACGATGACCGAGAAGAGTGGGACCAAAAAGTGCTGCAAATCGAAGCGGTTATCCGTAGGCTGTCGCTGACCGAGCTAAACAGTGTATTCGACTTTGCATACTCGCTCCTTAAGCAACATCCCAACATGGGTGTCACTATGGCCGAGGCGTTGTCTGAAGAAGTGTTTGCCCGCTCATGGAACAGTCCAGAGGACGATGCGGCGTGGGGAAGTTTAACCGAGGTGATGTCATATACATCCCTTTTCCTTACACCGACTTCAGCCACGTGAAAGTGCGCCCAGCCGTAGTTTTGGCAACCATGCCAGGCGAGGATTTTCTAATTTGCCAAATCACCAGTCAACCAGTGGCAGATAGCTATGCTACTGCTATTACCCGTGCAGATTTTGAGTGGGGTGGGTTGCAACTGAACAGCAATGTTCGCGCTAATATCCTTATGACGGTGAACAGTAAGCTAGCAATTAACACGGTTGGTAGGTTGAAAAAGGATGCAACGAATAAAGTGGTCGCTAATGTCGCCCGCCTACTTGGCATTCTACCCTCTCGTCAATCATGACTCACCTAACCAGCATAAAAGGCGTGCTGTTCGACCTCGATGGCACGCTGGTTGATACCGTAGACCTGATCGTCGCGGGCTTCCAGCACGTCACCACCACCCATCTCGGTTATTGCATCGAGCCAGCGGCGGTGAAGGCGACGATGGGCCGCCCCTTGCGCGAGTGCCTGAGCGAACTCCACGCCCGGCACCTCTCGTATCATCGTGTCGTGGTGCTGGCGATTGAAGTCCTGATAGGTATTGTAGAGGATGTCGCCGCAGTCGGGGGCGAGTT
>QHBQ01000472.1 GCA_003243865.1 Candidatus Chloroheliales bacterium
CTGGTCTCCACCAGGATGAGGTCGGACTGGTTGCGCAGCAGCCGCTTGACCGCGGGCGGAAGCTGACTGGCGTTCGTGCAGCAAACGCAGCCGCCGCTCAATTCGGCCAGGGCCAGACCCTGCGTGCGCAGTTGGGCAGCGTCAATATTGACCGCGCCGAAGTCGTTGACGATCACGCCGGGGCGCCGCCCGGTCGCCACCGCATAGTCGAGCAGCCGCCGCATCAGGGTGGTCTTGCCGCTGCCGAGGAAGCCAGCAACGATGTAGAGAGGTACGTTAGGCATAGGGCTAGATTAAGGATTAAAGATTAAAGATGAAGGCTGTTTGGCGGGTCGGGTATTCCCTTGTGCTTGGGAGAGGGTGCGTGGTTGCGTCAAACGAACGAAAGCCCCGAACAGTCCTTGCGGAGCATCCGGGGCAATTCGCATTTCAAGCATTGCTGCCTGAAGTGATTATATCTTATCACATGCGGGCAAGTTTGTCAAGGGGGTTTTCCACAATTTTGCTGCCAATTTCCAGCAAAAATACCAATTCGCTAAGATCGCACCTTGCTTTGTAGGGGCGAACTGCTGTTCGCCCAATCCGCTTTTACTGCGCCACCCAACAGGCCTGGTATAACAAACAGCAACCCTGATCGGGTCGGCCCCCATTCCGACACAACCAGGGCTACTGTCAGCAGAAGAAAGGAAAGGAGGATAGAAGGTATGGTCCCCCTCATCACGCTGCGGCCTGCTTAACCGCTGCGCGAAGTCTAAATTACTGGCCGTTAGGTCGCTCTATCAGGGTCACCTTGACCGTGCTGGTTTGCCCGCCTCGGATGTAGGTCACGCTGATGGTGTCGCCTACCTTGTGCGTCATCAGCACACTGGCTAGCGGGTTGTCGGTGCCGACTGCCTGATTGTCCAGCTTGGTGATGATGTCGCCTGCCTGCAACCCAGCCTTGTCCGCCGGGCTGCCCGGCGGGACCTGCTGCACCAGTACACCACTGGTAACACTCAGGTTGTAGTAGGCGGCTACCTGGTCGTCAATTGGTAGATAGCTGATGCCGATGTAGGGGCGGATGACTGCGCCGGTCTGAATTAGCTGCTGCGCCACCTTGTTGGCATCGTTGCTGGGGATGCTGAAACCTAGACCCTGCGCAATGTCACTGGTGAACCCGCTGCCGCTGCTGGTCACTACCGCAACGTTGATGCCGATAACCTTCCCGCTGAGGTCGGCGAGCGGGCCACCGCTGTTGCCATGATTGATGGCCGCATCGGTCTGGATGAGGGCGCTACCTTCACCATCGAGGTGGCGGCCGGTGGCGCTGACCACCCCAGCGGTGACGGTGTTGCGATACTCACCCAGCGCGCTACCGATGGCGATGACCGGCTCACCAGGGACGAGCGCATCGGAGTTGCCGAAGCTGGCAACTGCTGGCACTGGAGCGCTAACCTGAATGACCGCAATGTCATCGTAGCTATCCGCGCCGATTAGCTTGGCGGAGACGCGGGTGGTGCTGTTGGCGAAGACGACCTCCAGGCTCTGTTCACCGCTAACCACGTGGGCGTTGGTGACGATGTGGCCGCTCTTATCAATGATGATACCGCTGCCCTGAGCCTCACCCTGGCCGCGGCTCAGATGGTTGATGACGGTGACGACCGCGGGGCCGAGCGTCTGTGCGGCGCTGGCGGCGCTGCCGCTGCCAGTCGCAGCCTGGTTACTGGTGGTTGGCTGCGTGGTATTGGTCAAGGTGCCACTACTGGTTGCGCTGGTTAGGGCGACTGCTGCAGTGGGGTTGCCTGCCCTGGTGCTGAAGTAGCCAGCGGCAGCGCCACCTGCGATGCCCCCAGCAATGCTGCCAATGAGCAGGCTGAGAAACATGACGGCAAGAACCAATCTGTATTTCGACATTGTTTATTCCTCCTGAGTTGCTGCTATGGCAGCTTGATAAAGACTTTTGCCTACGCCAGATTTGCAATATTGTGGCGCGGTTAGAACTTACACCTGCATTATCGCATATGCAGATTAAATACGCCTTAACGCACGGTTAGAGCAAGGTTAGAAAAAGCAATGTTGAATGGTAAATTGTGAATTACGGGTTAATCTCATTAGGTATGCTGGGGTGGCGGCCCGCTCTGGCTTCAGCGTAGGGGATAGAGCGTATACGAGCCGGACTGGAACAGTGGCGGGCCGAAGTATTGAGCGATGAACTGCTTTGCAGCGTCGGCATAGGGATCATAGCCGACGGGCAGTCCATGAGTGAGGGGGATGCGTGGATGATAGAGAATGTAGTTGATGCCCAGTTCACCCAGACGCGCACGCCAGCGGGGGGCATTGGTGTCGCCAAAATCGCTGTACAGTGGCACCAGCCGGGCGTAGATGTAGCGGCGCGGCAGATAGTAGCCGCGAGGCTGGCTATCCCAAACATAGATGGTAGCGGTCAGCGGCGTGTTGGCCGCAATGTATTGAATCAGCGAGTCGTCTTCCATATAGGTTGCAACGTACTGCCGCTCGGCGGTCGCGCTGATAGCGAAGGCGGTGGGCAAGTAGTCGCCGGTCCCAAGCGCATTTTCGAGGACGAGCAGGGTAAGGGTAATGCCGAGCAAGCCAGCGAATAGGGCTTGCAGCAAGCGGTGACGGCTGGTGAGGCTGACAACTGCGCCTGCGCTGAGTATCGCACTGAACAGTAGCATGGTAATCAGGTAGCGGGCGCTGGTGCGCGAGAGGAACAGGGCGAAGATAAGCCAATAGGCCACCGTAAGGTAGACGAACCAACGCAGCCCCGCCCGCCACTTTGCCAGCAGCAGGGCAGGCAGCAGCGGTAGCAGCAGCGGGCCGAGGCTGACCACCTGCAACACCCGGTCCACCAGGATTGGCGGTTGGGTTAGCGAGGCGATCAGGAAATCCCAGGCCGTGCCGAGACTGGCGAGGCCGATGGGTGGGGCGCTGCCGAGCAGATAGGAAGCCGGGTTTGCCACCGATGAGTAGCTTCCACCGAAGACAGCGCTTGCCAGCGGCCAGATCGGGTTGCCGCTGGCAAGCCAGTTGCGCACCAGCCAGGGCAAGATCAGCAGCACGATGGGCAGCCCATAGGCAAGCAG
>QHBQ01000033.1 GCA_003243865.1 Candidatus Chloroheliales bacterium
AGCCTTGAGCTTGCGCAGCAGATGGATGACCGCCAGCGGCAGGAACGCAACCTCAACAACCTCGGTGTTGTGTACCTCACGCTGGGTGAGTACGACAAGGCAATCGAGTACCTCACCCGCAACTTTGGGCTTGCACAGCAGATCGGCGACCGCGGGGTGCAGGCGCACAGCCTCGCTAACCTCGGCAATGTGTACTATGAGCTGGGCAAGTACGACAAGGCAATCGAGTACCTCACCCGCAGCCTTGAGCTTAAGCAGCAGACTGGCGACCGCCAGGCGCAGGCGTACAGCCTCGACAGCCTCGGCAATGTATACTACAGGCTGGGCGAGTACGACAAGGCAATGGAACACCACACCCGCAGCCTTGAGCTTGCGCAGCAGATTGGCGACCGCGAGGTGCAGGCGCTAAGCCTCGACAACCTCGGCAATGTGTACCACGCGCTGGGTGAATACGACAAGGCGATTGAGTACCTCACTCGCAGCCTTGAGCTTGCGCAGCAGATTGGCGACCGCCTGGTGCAGGCGGACAGCCTCCGCAACCTCGGCCTTGTGTACGAGGGCCTGCGCGAGCACGATAGGGCAATAAGCTACTTGCAGCAGGCCCGTGCCGTCTTTGACAGCCTCGGCCTTGCTCATGAAGTGGTGAAAACTGACGAGATTATTGCCAGGGTGCAGCAGGCAGCGAGCGGCGGATTAAGGGGAGCGCCAGCCAACAGACTATTGTTCAACGAACAAACGAGGAGAACGGATTGGCCGCTCCGCTTCTACTTCAATGTTGATGCTTGCGATGGGCATTGGTGCGCTTCAATATCACTCCTCACCCGACCTCCCCGCTGATCTGATCCTTACTCACAAGTGCTGAATAGATGTACGATGCGAGAATGTAGTCAACTCTTCACGGTTGCTGGTTACAATGAGGTGACTGGCACCTCACCAGGGCGGATGCGATTCGCCCCTACCCAAGCATTAGCACAAAATTCGGGATGACTCGTGCTTTTTGCATTTAGGCGTTGATGGTGAGAGTAGCCCACTAACCCTCATAGAAGCCTTTAGTACCCAGCACGCCCTTGATCGCCGAGATTTCGCCGGTACCGCTGCTGATGTGATTGATGATGAACATATTGATGGCCCGGCCTAGCTCGAACTCGCCACCGAACAGGTTCATCAAGCACCAGCATAGGTCAGCACGAGGCTATACCCCTATCCCGAATACTCTTCGCAGTCGCTACTTAAGATGATCTACGGGCAGCAATCGCGACGGCTATATACTGCGCGTCTTCGCCTACGCCGTAGAAGAGGTCGGACTTCCTGGTGTGCTGGAAGTGAATGCCCACGAAATAGAGGCCCGGATACCCAGTTACTCCGCGCTGCTGTATCGGATAGGCATCCTCATCGAAGNCNGGCAGGTGNACAAACGAGTAGTCAGCNTTATANCCCGCCGCCCAGANGANNGTACNGATNCCCGCTNCNNGCAAATCCAGNTCNAGGATNTCCTCCTGGNGNTANCCNTCATCNCCCGCATAATCATCTGTGTTGCCTGGATCTGGCGCAGCGAAGGGAAGCCCGGCTTTCTGTATAAGGGNATCTACACTCTGCCGGAAGTCACTGATCGCCTTGTCGGATCTTGTTAGAATCTCTTTAAGGTCCGGTGCAACAATTACATGGTCGTCTTGAATATCCTTAAAGTGGCCTAGCAGGGTTATACCGTCGTGAGCGAACCGATGAAGGTTGATGGAGTGTCCCCCGCGTGCGCCTGATGCGGACGGGTTGGGTGCGAACTTGGCTTTTGGCGAAGGTAGTTCGTCAACGGTGCGATTAAACATCCCCAACTGGTCAAACCACCAAGTGCCGTCTTTGCCGCGATAGCGGCGCAAGAATCCCGGTGCGTTGCCAGTGCAGAGATACACCCGCCTATCTGTCCGGTTCAGTTCCTCAGCGATCTGGCACCCTGATTGCCCACTCCCCACCACAAGCACCGCGCCAGGCGGCAGCATCGCTGGATTCTTGTATTGGCTGGAATGAAGCTGGAGAATGTCTGGCGGAATATTTGCCGCCACCGCTGGGATTTTGGGTTGCTCGAAGAAGCCAACCGCCACCACCACGACTGGGGTCTCGTATGTTCCCTGATCCGTCTTCACGGTATAGCCGTGATCGTGCGGCTCAATCGCGGTCACAGACACGCCCTCGCGCACAGGTGCGTTGATGCTTCGTGCGTATCCTTCCAGATAGGCCACCACCTCGTCACGCGACAGGAAGCCATCCGCATCGTTCCCCGCATAAGGATAGCCTGGAAGATTGCACATCCAGTTAGGGGTGACGAGGGTAAAGGAGTCCCAGCGCTTGCTGCGCCAGGTTTCGCCAATTCGGCTCCGCTCTAGCAAGATATGCGGCACCCCCACCTGGGACAGGTAGTAGCTGGTGGACAATCCCGCATGGCCCGCCCCGACAATAAGCGCTTCTACTGACTCATATGGTTCTGACATTCGTCCGCTCCTTTCGGCCTTTGTTAGAATCAAGTGAATTACTAGCCCTCATAGAAGCCTTTAGCGCCCAGCACGCCTTTGACCGCCGAGATTTCGCCAGTGCCGCTGCTGATATGGTTGATGATGAACATATTGATGGCCCAGCCCAGGCCGAACTCGCCGCCAAATAGCTTCACCTTCTGGTCTAGTGCTTCAGGGGTGAGCGAGGCAAGGTACTCGTCGGCGCTGGCGTAGACCGCCTTGGCGTATTCACGCATCGCGGGCAGGTCCACCTGCACCCGCCGCGCCCATTCGGCGTGGTTCTTCTCCCAGTCGGCATCCGCATTGGGTATTGGTTCACTTACCCCGGTTTTGTCCGCCCAGGTGGTGGCGAACAGCGGTGCGCCCCCCTTCAGCATGGCGTTGACAATCATATCGGTCATGATTACGTAGTGAGCGTAGTAACCGGCGATGGTGTGGGCCTTGCCCGGCGGTACGGCGTGAGCCAGCTCAGGTGTGACATCGGTCATCGTACCCTCAAGATACCACGCCGCCGACTCCATCTGCATCCGCAGCAGGGAAATTGCGTCCATGTTTGCTCTCCTTATACTGTGATCAAATTCTTCAGCTTGGCAAATACCGACTTACCGATGCCTTTCACCTTCATCAAATCCTCAATGCGCTGGAAGGGTCCGTGCTGCTTGCGATAGTCCACGATGCGCTGGGCGTAGGTGGGGCCGATACCCGGCAAATAGCGGGCTAGCTCGTCCGCGCTGGCGGTGTTGATGTTGACCTTGCCAACTGGCACAGCCTTGCCTTTACTCGTGCCACTTGTGCTGCCTGATTTGCTACTCGTGCTACCCGACTTGCTGCTCGTGCCGCTGCTGGTTGACGAACCGGCGCCGCCGCTGGTGGATGAGGAGTTGCTGGTGATTGCTTCAGTGGTGGGAGCTGCCTGCGGCGCAGACTGGTTGCCGCTCGTCTTGTCGGGAACGACAACCTGCTGCCCATCGCTTACGAAGGCGGCGAGATTGATGTGGGTGAGGTCGGCGCTGAGAGTCGCGCCTCCAGCGGCGGCAATCGCGTCGCTGACCCGTGAGTTGGCGGGCAGGGCGTAGATGCCTGGCTTGCAGACTGCGCC
>QHBQ01000199.1 GCA_003243865.1 Candidatus Chloroheliales bacterium
CTGGTAGTAGGGAACCGCGCGGGTAGGGTCGTCGCCCTGGTCGAAGTGGCTCGCCAGTTCCAGCGCTAGCTCTTCCTGCCGCTGCGGGTAGATTTCCTCCAGCACCAGCGCCAGGCGGCGGTGACGACGCTTGCGCACCATCTGGTCAATCGCGTTGTGGATGGCCTCCTGGATGAGGTGGTGGGTGAAGGCGTAGTCGTAGCCGCTGCGCCGACCCGCCTCGCGTACCAACCCGCGGTCTAGCAGTTCGTCGAGGGCGGTCAACGTCTCACCTTCGTCCCAACCCGCGACCTCGCGGATAAGTTCAAGGTTGAAGGCGGTGCCAGCGATCGCGGCAACCTCGGCAATCAGCCGCGTGTTGACCGGCAGACGGGCGATGCGTTCGCCGATGATGCGCTGTACCCCACTGGGCAGGGGGTGGCCCGCCAGAGTGGATTCGGCAACGTCCGCATCAGCTTCAAGTTGGCTGAGGATGAGTTCACCGAGGAAGAAGGGGTTGCCCTCGCTCTCATCGTGCAACTCCTGCACCTGCGCGTCGCTGGCATCAGCGAGCTTAGGCACCCGTCGCACCAGCGCGGCGGTTTCGTCAGCACTCAGACGATTGAGGGTAAGGTGGAGCAGGCTACCCTCTTGAGCAAGACGGCGATACAACAGGCGCAAGGGGTGGCTGCGGCGCACCTCCTCCTCGCGATAAGTGGCAACGATGAGGATGGGCCGGTTCTGCGCCTGACGGGCAAGGAACTCCAGCAGGTCAATCGTGGCCGCGCCTGCCCAGTGCAGGTCTTCGAGGATGAGCAGCAGTGGGCGGGGTTCAGCCAGGCGGCGCAGCGTGGCAGCTAGCGCCTGGTAGAGACGGTCACGCTCGCGCTGCGGGTCAATGCGTGGCAGCGGCTTGAGGTCGGGACGGCGGGCTGCCAGTTCGGGCAGCAGCGGAACGATGGCGCTGAGAGTAGCGGCATCGCTCTCCAGCGCGGCAAGCATCGGCAGGGCGGAGCGCAGCGCCGTCACCACCGCCTGATAGGGGATTGGCTCGGCCAGGGTGGCGTTGCCGCGTAGCACCCTCGCCCCCTGCACCTCGGCCAGTTGCGCCAGTTCGCCGACCAGACGGCTTTTGCCAATACCAGCCTCCCCTGCGATGATGCTGATGCCACCATGTCCGTGCGCAGCCCGGCTCCAGGCTAGACTGAGCCGTTCAAGCTCATCCTGCCGCCCCACGAACGGCAGGGTGGGGCGCGATCTGGCCGCCTCAGTTGGGGTGCTGGTGAGCGGAGCGGGGCTGATGATGGATATCGCGCCGGGCAGATTGGCATTATGGGCAATCGCCTCGTAGACCGCGACCGTCTCCGGCATCGGCGCAACGTCAAGTTCGCGACCCAGCAGCATGACGAAGCGCTCGTAGTCGGCGATGGCACTGGCGCGGTCGCCTGCCTCGTAGCGCACGCTCATCAGCAGGCGCACACCCGACTCGTGCAGCGGGTCGGCGGCAAGTAGCTGGCGGATATAGGCAATCGCGGCAGGGTAATCGCGGCGGGCGCGGCAATCCTGAGCCAGCTGCTCCAGGCTGCTGAGGTAGAGGTCGCGCAGCCGTTCGCGGTCGTAGAACAGCCAATCGTCGTAGACATTGGTGAGTAGATCGCCACGATATAGCTGCACTGCTGAGGCGAGGGTATCACGGCTCTGGCTGAGGCGCTCGAACTCGGCAACATCGAGCCAGGTGTCGGGCTGGGCTTGCCAGGTAAGAGTAGAGGAATCAGCAACCAGCCAGCGGCTGTTCGCCGGGGCAGGCAGGGCGCGGCGCAACTGATGCAGGTGGCGGGCGAGGTTGGTGCGAGCAACCGTCTCGGGCTGGTCCGGCCACAGGGTGTAGGCAAGGGTAGTGCGTGGCACTGCGCTGCCCCGATGCAGCAGCAGGTAGGCCCAGAGCGGCACGGTTCGAGGCAACACCGGCAGCTTCAGCGGCTGGTCTTTGTAAGTCACCTCCAGATTGCCAAGCAGACGAATGCAGAGCATCGCTCGCTCCAAACTGATGCGCACATCGCTAACCCAATGCTACAGAGTAGTAACGTTGCGGGGCGCTAATAGCTGTTGTTACCATTATACCACTGCGAGGCAATAGCGGTGTGCCGAATAGGGCAAAAGGCTGAGGCAGGCGCTTGACGCTGGCGGCAAATGGGACTACAATTATAATTGCGCCTGCAAGTTGTATCGCTCATTTCCAAAAGGAGTCAACGATGACCAATAGCTTTAATGCCCGTGACACGCTGACGGTGGGCAACCGCCAGTACGAAATCTACCGCTTGGCCGCGCTGGCCGAGGCGGGATTTGACCCCAACCGCCTGCCCTTCTCGCTGCGCATCCTGCTCGAAAACCTGCTGCGCAACGAGGACGACCTCAACGTCACCGCCGCCGACATCCGCTCCCTGGCGGGTTGGTCGCCGCGCGCCACCCCAGATAACGAAATCGCCTTTACCCCCGCCCGCGTGCTGCTCCAGGACTTCACTGGCGTGCCGGTGGTGGTAGACCTGGCCGCAATGCGCGACGCGATGGCCGCGCT
>QHBQ01000289.1 GCA_003243865.1 Candidatus Chloroheliales bacterium
TCGGTGCAGATTATATCATAAATTGCGGCGACTGGAGGCAAGCGCCGCCAGCGGAGGCGGGTGGCATCGTCAACTTCGTGACCGCGGGGGTCAAGGTCAGGGTAAGCGGCACGCAGTGCGTCAACCCGGGCGAACAACGCCCGCTCATTAGTACGGTTTAGCTGGTGCAGGTTGTAGTATTCGAGCAGACGGGGGCGCAAGTCTGGCGTAACCTTGCGGCGAAGATTGCCGAGCGCAAGGGCAACATCATCCCAGGTGGGGGTGCGACGGCTCAGTTGGGCAAAGGCAACCCGTGCGATTTCCTCGTAGCCAGCTTCCTCACCATCACTCCAGAGCGCATTGTGGCCTGACATCTGGCGGATAGGCCGCTCGATGATTATAACACCCGCATCGGCAAGTTTATCGGCGATGCGCCTAACCTTGTACTCGTCGCCACCAACCATCTGCACAGCGCTGATGAGTTGGAACCAGCTAACCCCACCTGTGGCAGTAATGCGAGACCTTATTTCACTGAGCGCCTCAATGATGGTCAGCTTGCCGGCACGACGGCGGTTGGTAAGCGTCGGGTGGCGGAGTAGGGTAGCCAGCCAGTCCTCTTGATAGTCTTCCTCGCTGCCATCGAACGGGTTTTCGGACATATACAATGCAGCAGGGTCGGTGGCGGCAGTTGGGGTAGCGAGCAGCACTGCCGAGTCGCGCTCAAAGGCTCGAGCAGTCGGCTCCTGCCGCAGTGGTTCGTCGCCCCTGAGCAAGCTGGCCCAGATCTCGTCTATGTCCCGTTGGTTGGTGGATGAAGTGCTGTTGTCCGCCATTGCTATCTTCCTCGGCTACGCAATTAGCAAGGCGATTATAGCAGAGGGGGATGCGGTTAGCAATAGGGGTGATCAGCCAACGGATTGGGACAACGGATAAACGGAATTGGGCTTGGCCGTAGCAAGTTACAATGGGCATCGCTATACTTCGGTAGGGCGTATGCGATTCGCCCCTACGTCAAGGTTGGTAGTTGCGATGAGCATGGCTGGCGCTTCGGCATTGCCCCTCACCCCAACCCTCTCCCCCGGCGGGGAGAGGGGTAAAAGCCACTCATGCCTCGTGCCTCGTGCCTCGTACCTTCACCGCGCCAGGGCGCGCTCCTGCTCCTTGTATTGCAACTGATAGAGGCGATAGTAATAGCCCTGATGGGCGAGCAGTTCGTCGTGGCTGCCCTCTTCGACCAGGCGACCCTTGTGCAGCACGATGATCTTGTCCACGTTGCGGATGGTGCTGAGGCGATGGGCGATGATGATGCTGGTGCGTGCGTGCATCAGCTTGTCGAGCGCATCCTGGATTAGCGCCTCGGTCTCGGTATCCACGCTGCTGGTTGCCTCGTCGAGGACGAGCAGCACGTCGGGATTGTGGGCGAGGGCGCGGGCAAAGGATAGCAACTGCCGCTGACCGACGCTGAGGTTCGCGCCGCGCTCCATCACCTCGTAGTCGTAGGTGTTGGGCAGCCGGTTGATGAAGTGGGCGGCGTTGACGAACTCGGCGGCCCGCTTCACCTGCTCCATCGAGATGTCGCTCTGTAGGCGAATGTTGTCGGCAATCGTGCCGCTGAACAGCACCGGGTCTTGCAGCACCATGCCGATATGTTCGCGCAGGTCGCTCTGTAGCACATCGCGGATGTCCACCCCGTCAATCAATATCTGTCCGCTCTGGATGTCGTAGAAGCGGTTGAGCAGGCTGATGATGCTGGTCTTGCCCGCGCCGGTGGCACCAACGATGGCGACGCTGCTGCCGCCCTGCACCTTGAAGCTGAGGTCGCGCAGCACCGGCTCATCCGGCACATACTGGAAGTTGACGTGGCGGAACTCGATGTCGCCGACGATGTGGTTGGGCAACTGCTTGGGGTTGGGCGGGTCAACCACCACCGCCGGGGTGTCGAGCAGCATGAAGATGCGCTCGCTGGCCGCCATCGCCGCTTGCAAGGTGTTGTACTTCTCAGCCATATCACGGATCGGCTGGAAGGCGCGCTCGGTATACTGGAAGAAGCTGACCAGCAGGCCGAGGGTGACAAGTTGGCCACCGATAACTGCGCCGCTGAGTACCTGACCGCTGCCGAACCAGACCAGCAGCGCGGTGGTGGCGCTGGTGAGCAGGCCAACCAGCGGGAAGAACATGGCGAAGGCGAAGCCACCTTGTAGGTTGGCGCGGTAGTAATCCTTGTTTAGCTGATTGAACTTGTTGAACTGGCGCTGCTCCTGGTTGAACAGTTGCTCCACGGTCATGCCGCTGATGTTCTCCTGCAAAAAGGCGTTGATGCGCCCCAGGCTGATGCGGGTGGCGCGGTAGGAGACGCGCATCACCTTCTGGAAGCCGAAGGCGATCGCAATCATGAACGGCATCGAGAGCAGGGTGATCAGCGCCAGTTGCCAGTTGAGGAAGAAGAGCAGCACCACGATGAACACCAGCACCGACAGGTCGCCCAGGATGGTGACGAAGCCCTGGGAGAGCATCTCGTTGAGGGCGTCAACATCATTGGTCAGGCGGCTCATCAGCTTGCCGACCGGGGTGCGGTCGAAGTATTGCAGCGACTGGTTCTGCAGGTGGGTGAATATCTCCAGGCGCAGGTCGTACATCACCCGCTGACCGACTAGTTGCATCAGGTAGGTCTGGCCGTAGCGCAGCAGGAAGCTGGCGACCAGGGCGAACAGGTAGAGGGCCAGCACCTCCCACAGCGCGTCCAGCTTGCCGGGGAGGATGTAGCTATCAATGGCGACCTTGGTGAGATAGGGCGGCACGATGTCGGCCACACTGACGCCGAGGATGAGGACGAACGCTAGCGCCACCTTGCCCTTGTAGGGAGCAAGGTAGTGCATCAGGCGGCTCATCAGTCGTGGGTCATAGGCTTTGCCGAGCGCTTCGTCTTCGTGGAAGTTTACGGCCACTGCTGCCTCCGGGTTTGAGGGTAAATGGGGTGTTTGCCAGGGTACGCGATATTATACCATAATCTAAGCTGGGGGTGATGGGACTTTAGTTGTAGCAAAATTATGTGGTATAATGCCGTACAATCTTTGACCAACTACGGCAGAACCAACGGCGGCCTGCGTTACCTTTGCGCGGACTGCCTTTTTCTTGGTAGCCTTTACCAACGAAGCTATCACTTTCAACCTTCAACTTTCAACTTTCAACTCAGACGGAGGGTTAGGCTTGAACATCGAAATGGCGCTGCTGCCTGGGCTGGTGCGCGACACGCCGCGCCAGGTCTGCATCGTGGTGGACGTGCTGCGGGCAACCAGCACGATCAGCGCGTTCTTCGAGCGCGGGGTGCGCGAAATCCATCTGGGCGCGAACCTCGATGAGGTGCGGGCGATTGGCGCGCGGCTGGGCGACTGTATCCTGGCGGGTGAGCGCGGTGGGATGGCCCCGCCCGGCTTCGACTTCAGCAACTCGCCCACCCAGATCCTGCGCGCGCCTGCCGCGATGCTTGAGGGGCGGGCGGTCGCCTTCAGCACCACCAATGGCACGCGGGCGTTGCGCCAACTGGTGGCTGAGGGTGCGCCGCTGGTGTTGACCGGCTGTGTGCGTAACGGCCCGGCGGTGGCGCAACGGGCGATCGCCGAGGCGCGGCGACGTGGCTGCGATGTCACCGTGATCGCCAGCGGGCGCGAGAACGGCGCGAAGATCTGCCTCGATGACGTGATCGCCTGCGGCTACATCGTGCATCTGCTGCGCCAGGGGGCGAAGCTGGACAACCGCCCCGCCAGCGCCGTGGCCCAACTGATGGCTGAGGATGACGACCCCGACTACGTGCAACTCGACCACGCCGCTACCGACCTGAGCGACTATGCGGGCGAAGAGGAAGAGGAGGACTTCGAGGAGGAGCAGCGCAACGCGATTACCCGCTACCCGTTCATCCCCTGGAACGCGGTCAGCGGCAGCGGCGAGAAGTCGCCCACCCCGCGCATGGCTGAAGAGGGCGCGACCCTGGCGTTGCGCCTCTACCAATCCTATATCAGCGAGTACAACGACAACCCCACCCAGCCGAGCCGTCGCGCCTTCCTGGCCGCCTTCAACGAGTGCAGCGGCGGACACCACTTGCTGCGCTACGGCTGGGCCGCCGACACCGCCGCCGTCTCCGAGGCGGGCGTCTGCGATATCGTGCCGTATGTGGACGCTAGTGGCGAGGGGTTGGTGCTAAGGCGATGAACATCGAGATGGCGATGCTGCCGGGGTTGGTGCGCGATACTGAGCGACAGGTGTGCATCGTGGTGGATGTGCTGCGAGCGACTACCACGTTGTGCGCCTTGTTCGAGCGCGGCGTGCGCGAGGTGTACCTGGGGGCTGACCCTACCGACGTGAAGGCGATTGCCGCGCGGCTGGGCGACTGCCTGCTGGCGGGTGAGCGCGGTGGACTGGCGCCAGAGGATTTCGACTTTGGCAACTCGCCTGCCCAGGTGCTGGCTGCCGATAACCTGAGCGGG